>NC_012587.1:3490000-3620000 GCF_000018545.1 Sinorhizobium fredii NGR234 | reverse complement strand
GCTGCTGGCGATCCTCGACGGCGGCGAGCTGACGGCACGCCGGACCGCCGCGGCCTCGGCGCTCGCGGCCCGCTACCTGGCGCGCGACGATGCGAGCCGGCTCCTGATGGTCGGCACCGGGCGGCTTTCGGCCAATGTCATTGAGGCGCATGCCTCCGTCCGCCCCATCCGCGACGTCGCGATCTGGGGACGCGACCCGAGGAAGGCCGAGGCGACCGCGAAGGAACTCGACCTTCAGGGCATCACGGTTTCGGTGGCGACGGATCTCGAGGCGGCCGCGCGCCAGGCGGACATCATCTCCTGCGCGACGTTGTCGTCCGAGCCGTTGATCCGCGGCGACTGGCTGAAGCCCGGCGCCCATCTCGATCTGATCGGCGCCTTCAAGCCGACGATGCGCGAAACGGACGATCGCGCCGTCGCCCGCGCCAGCATCTTCGTCGATACGCGCGACGGAGCGCTCAGCGAAGGCGGCGACATCGTCCAGCCGCTCAAAGCCGGCGTCATCACGGAAGCGGCGATCCGCGCCGATCTTTTCGAGCTTGCCCGCGGCACACATCGCGGCCGCACGGCGCCCGACGAGATCACGCTGTTCAAATCGGTCGGCGCCGCCCTCGAGGATCTCGCCGGCGCCGTGCTGGCCTTCGAGGCGCACCGGTCCAAGGCATAGGTCCCCGCGCTCGCCTCGTCCGGCGGGGCGCTTCACCGAAACGTGACGTCGGCCTGGTGCGGCCCGCATTGACGCGGCATGGCCTTGCCGTACCCTCGGCCGACAGCGAGGTGGGAGGAGCGACAGCCACATGACCGGACGGGCAGGAAAAATCATCCTGGCGGCGATGCTGGCGCTTGGCCTTGCCGGCGAGGTCTCCGCCACCGATGCCGGCAATTGGGATGCCGTCGTCGCCGACGCCAAGGGCCAGACGGTCTATTTCAACGCCTGGGGCGGCTCCGAACCCATCAACGCCTATATTCGCTGGGCGGGCGGCGAAATGAAGTCCCGCTATGGGGTTAACGTCGTGCACGTGAAGCTCGACGACACGGCGAAGGCAGTGGCGACCGTCGTCGCCGAAAAGGCGGCCGGGAAGAACGACGACGGGGCCGTCGATCTCATCTGGATCAACGGCGAGAATTTTGCGGCGATGAAGCGCGAAGGCCTTCTCTTCGGCCCCGGCTGGGCGACGAAGCTGCCGAACTGGCGCTATGTCGATCACGAGACCAAGCCGACGGTGCTTAAGGATTTCACCATTCCGACCGAGGTGCTGGAGAGCCCCTGGGGCGGCGCCAAGCTGGTGTTCTTCCACGATTCGGCGCGAACGCGGAAAGCCGACCTGCCCGATTCGGCCGCAAGCCTCCTGAAATGGGCAGAGGCCAATCCGGGCCGCTTCTCCTATCCGCAGCCCCCGGATTTCACCGGCACGTCCTTCCTGAAGCAGGTGTTGATCGAGCTGATCGGCGACCGGACCAGGCTGCTAGGGCCGGTCGACGAGGCGACCTTCGCTGCGGATGTTGCGCCCCTGTTCGCCTATCTCGACAAGCTGACGCCGCTCCTGTGGCGGCAGGGCAAGGCCTATCCGCAGAACTATCCCGACATGAAGCAGAAGCTCGCCGACGGCGAGCTCGACATCATCTTCGCCTTCAACCCGGCGGAAGCCTCCTCCGCAATCGCCAATGGCGAGCTCCCGGACACGGTGCGCTCCTTCGTCTTTTCCGGCGGTACGCTGGGCAACACGCATTTTCTCGCCATTCCCTATAACGCCACCGCCAAGGCCGGCGCGCTGGTGCTTGCCGACTTCCTGCTTTCGCCCGAAGCGCAGCTGCGCAAGCAGGATCCGAAGATCTGGGGCGACCCGACAGTCCTTTCGCTGGCAAAGCTTTCGGCCGAGGATCGATCCGCCTTCGAACGTCTGGACCTCGGCATCGCTACCCTGAAGCCCAACGAACTCGGGCCGGCGCTCGAAGAACCGCACCCGGACTGGATGACCAGGATCGAGGCGGAATGGATCCGGCGCTATGGGGCGGCCAACTAGGATCAAGGCGCTGCAGACAGGATCGCGCGGTCTGACCACGAACACGTTGCTTGCCCTCATCCTGGGGCTGCCGATCCTCGCCGGCGTGGCGGGGATCATTCTGCCTGCCTTCGGATATCTGCCGGCGCTCGGCGGCTCGCGCGTCACGCTCGACCATTTTGCCGAGCTTGCCGGCCAGCCGCACATCCTGCGCTCCGCCCTCACCGGTGTCGTGGCGGGGCTGGCCACGACCTGCACTGTCGTGGCGATCGTCGGCACCTTTCTGGCAGGCTTCGCCGGGACGCCGATCTTCTCCCGCATCCAGCACCTGGTGTCGCCGCTGCTTGCGGTTCCGCATGCGGCTGCCGCCTTCGCGCTGGCATTCCTCGTTGCGCCATCGGGCTTTGTCATTCGGCTGGTTTCGCCGGAACTGACAGGCTTCACGCGGCCGCCGCAATGGCTCGTTCCCAACGATCCGCTTGCGCTGTCGATGGTCGCGGGGCTCATCACTAAGGAGGCCCCCTTCCTCTTCCTGATCGCGCTTGCCGCATTGTCGCAGTTGCCTCTTCGCCAATCGAGGCAATTGACGGCAGCGCTCGGCTATGGGCGCCTGAGCGGCTTTCTCGTCAGCCTCTGGCCGGCCCTCTATCGCCAGATGCGCCTGGCCGTCTTCGCGGTCCTCGTCTACTCGGTCTCCGTCGTAGATGTCGCCATCATCCTGGGACCGCAACTGCCCGCAACGCTACCGGTGCGGATTGCGCAATGGGCCGCGGATGACGACCTCCGCGCACGGTTTCTCGCCTCGGCGGCCGCCCTGCTGCAGCTTGCCGTCGTCCTTGCGGCGGTGGTGATCTGGCTCCTGATCGAACGAATCGGACGCTTTGTCCTCGCCCGGCTGACCTATTCAGGACGGCGCTTGAGAAACGACGCCGTGCCGCGGCTCATCTCGGCTTTCGCAATGGCCGCCTGTGCGGCTCTCATCTTCGTCGGCATCGCCATTCTCGGAGTCTGGTCGATCGCGGGACTCTGGCAGTTTCCGGATGCCTGGCCGGCAAAACTCACACCGCAAGCCTGGCTGCGGACGCTGCCGCAGCTCTGGCCAGCGCTTCGCACCACGATCGCACTCGCACTCTCATCGGCGTCGCTCGCCCTGTTCCTTGCCGTTCTGTTGCTCCATCGCAACGGCCGCGCAAGCGGAACCGGCCATCGACTGCTCTATCTGCCCCTGCTGTTGCCGGAGATCAGCTTCGTTTTCGGCCTGCAGATCCTGATCGTCGCGGCGGGTCTCAAGCCAGCCTTTGGAAGCGTGTTGGCGGTGCATTTCCTGTTCGTCCTGCCTTACGTGCTGTTGTCGCTCGCAGCACCCTGGCGCGAGCTCGATCCACGCTTCGAAAGGATCGCGGCGGGCTTCGGCAAGTCGGCGCTGCAAACCCTTCTGACCGTCCGCCTGCCGCTCCTGCTGCGGGCTTGCCTCACCGCCTTTGCGGTCGGCTTCTCGGTCTCGGTCAGCCTCTATCTTCCGACGCTATTGATCGGCGCGGGGCGGCTCACGACGATCGCCACCGAGGCGGTGGCGCTTTCGTCGGGCGGCGACAGGCGGGTGATCGGCATCCATGCGCTCGTCCAGGCATCCCTGCCCTTCCTGGTATTTCTCATTGCCTCGCTTGCCCCCCAGTTGCTATTCCGCAAGCGCCGGGCAATGAGGACGTGAATGCTGGAAATCGCCAAGACCAGACCCCTGACGCTGGCGGACGTGACGATACGGCTGGCGGAGCGAACCCTGCTTGCCGTTTCGGCAACGGTCATGCCTGGTGAGGTGCTGACCATCATGGGGCCGTCCGGCTCCGGAAAGTCCGCCTTGCTCGCCTTCGCAGGCGGCTTCCTCGATCCGGCCTTCGACGCCGGCGGGCGCCTGCTGATCGGCAGGGAAGACGTGACGGACATGCCCGCCAACCGGCGCCACGCCGGCATCCTGTTCCAGGATCCCCTCTTGTTTCCGCACCTCTCGGTCGGCGGCAACATCTTGTTCGCCATACCGCCCTCGATCAAAGGACGTAAGGCAAGGCACGCCCTTGCCGAGCGGGCCCTCCACGAGGTCGGGCTCGCCGGTTTCTTCGACCGCGACCCGGAAACGCTCTCCGGCGGCCAGAAGGCGCGGGTGGCGCTACAGCGGGTTCTCGTCTCGGCTCCGCAATTTCTGCTGCTGGACGAACCCTTTTCGAAACTCGACGCGACCCTCAGGCAACAGATGCGCGAACTGGTCTTTTCCAGAGCCAGGGCAGCAGGCCTGCCCGCCATTCTTGTCACCCATGACAGCGCCGATGCCGAGGCGGCGGGCGGCAGGGTGATCCGGATCGGCGAGGAGGAGAAGCCATGACGGTCGAGCTTCCATCCCTGCCCGTGCGCGAAATCCTGCCGGCGCTTGGCGAAGCGCTTGAAACGTCTCCGTCGGTGGTGCTGTCCGCGCCGCCCGGGGCCGGCAAGACGACGCTGGTGCCGCTCTTCCTCCTCGGCCAGACGTGGTTGAACGGCGGCAAGGTCATCCTCCTGGAGCCGCGCCGGCTGGCGGCGCGCGCCGCGGCCGGAAGGATGGCCGAATTGCTCGCGGAAAAGGTCGGCGAGACGGTCGGCTACCGGATGCGGCTCGACAACCGCGTCTCGGCGAAGACGCGGATCGAGGTGGTGACCGAGGGCGTCTTCACCCGGATGATCCTCGACGATCCGGAGCTTTCCGGCGTGTCGGCAGTGCTTTTCGACGAGTTCCACGAGCGATCGCTCGATGCCGATTTCGGCCTGGCGCTGGCGCTCGACGTGCAATCGGCGCTGCGCGGCGATTTGAAGATCATCGTCATGTCGGCGACGCTCGATGTCGAGCGCGTCTCCGGACTGCTCGGCGATGCGCCGGTCCTTCAGAGCGAAGGACGCAGCTATCCGGTCGATGTCCGATACGAGAGCAGAACCACCGATGAAAGGGTCGAGGATGCGGTGGTTCGCACCATCGTCGCGGCGCACCGGTCCGAGCAAGGCTCGATCCTCGCCTTCCTGCCGGGCCAGGCCGAGATCACCCGGACGGCCGAGCGCCTGGCCGGGCGTTTCGACCAGAACACGATGATCGTGCCGCTCTATGGCAATCTCAGCCAGAAGGAGCAGGATGCGGCGATCCAACCGGCGCCGAAGGGCACCCGCAAGATCGTGCTGGCGACCTCGATCGCCGAAACCTCGATCACCATCGACGGGGTGCGCATCGTGGTCGACAGCGGCCTGCAGCGGCTTCCGGTGTTCGAAGCCTCGACCGGGATCACGCGGCTCGAAACGGTGCGCGTGTCGCGGGCCTCGGCCGACCAGCGCGCCGGCCGCGCCGGGCGAACCGAGCCGGGCGTCGCCATCCGGCTATGGCACGCCGGCCAGACGGCGGCCCTTGCCGCCTTCACCCCGCCGCAGATTCTTGCCAGCGACCTTTCCGGACTTTTGCTGGATCTTGCCCATTGGGGTGTTGCCGACCCGGGGTCACTCTGCTTCATCGATCTGCCCCCCGACACGACGCTGCGTGAAGCCCGCAGCCTGCTGGTCGAACTGGGGGCCCTCGATGCACATGGGGCATTGACTCCGAGGGGGCACCAGATCCGTGATCTGGCGTTGCCTGTCCGACTGGCGGCGATGGCCGTATCGGCGGCCGAAGAGGGTCTGGCTGCGGAAGCCTGCCTCATCGCGGTGATGCTCACAGAACAGGGCCTTGGCGGCAGCAGCCTCGACATCGAGGATCGGCTGCGCCGGTTCCGGAGCGAACGCAGCGACCGGGCGGAGGCGGCGCGCGGGCTTGCCAGACGCATGGCAGCGGGCCTCACGGCGTCAAGGATCAAGGGCGAGGCCGCCCTGCCGGGGGCGCTGCTGATGCACGCCTTCCCGGATCGCATCGCTCTGCAGCGTGGCGGTCGCGGCCGCTTCGTCATGGCCAACGGACGCGGTGCGGAAGTGCCGGAGACCGAACGGCTGGCGGCGGCCGGGATGCTGGTGATCGCCGACCTGACGGGACGCGCCGGGGCGCAGCGGGTGCTGGCAGCGGCGGAGATCACCAGGGCGGAGGTCGAAGCGCACCTGCCCGAGGCGATCGTCACCGAGGAACAGAGCTTCTTCGACCGGGCGAGCCGCCAGGTCAGAGCCCGCCGGGTGACCCGCCTGGGGGTGATCGTCTTCGACGAGGCGCCGCTGCCGCGGCCGCGCGGCGAGGCGGCGGCGCGGGCGCTCGCCGACGGGGTGCGCCAGTTGGGCCTCGCCGCCATCCCCTTCCCGAAGGATGTGGATCAATTGCGCGACCGCATCGGCTTTCTGCATCGGTCGATCGGCGAGCCCTGGCCGGACATGTCGGATGCGGCGCTCTTTACCCGCCTCGAGGAATGGTTCGTGCCGTTTCAGGGAGAGGCGGGCGGCATTGACGGGATCAAGGGCCGCGATCTCGCCGAAGGTCTTCTGTCGCTCGTTCCCTATGGTCTGCAGCGCGACCTCGCCAAGCTCGCCCCGACGCATTTCGAAGCGCCGACCGGGCAGCGCCACCCGATCCACTACGACGGCGACGAGCCGCTGCTTTCGATCCGCGTCCAGGAACTGTTCGGTCTCAAGTCGCATCCGACCATCGGCGACGGGCGGCTGCCGCTGCTGCTCGAACTGATCTCGCCCGGCCATCGGCCGATCCAGACGACGCGCGACCTGCCGGGCTTCTGGGCGGGATCGTGGAAGGACGTCAGGGCCGACATGCGCGGCCGCTATCCCAAGCATCCCTGGCCGGACGATCCGGCCAACGCCCTGCCGACGGCGCGCGCCAAGCCGCGCGGCACATAAAGCTGGTTTGTCATTCGCGGATCGCGCTAGACTTTCAAAGAAGGCGCATGGGGGAACGGATAGGCAGAATGGCGACGATGACACTCGACCACAATGAGATCAACAGCAATCGCAGCCTGAGGCTGCAGACACTGGTGCGGCTGCGCTGGCTGGCGGTCGGCGGCCAGGCCGTGGCCGTCATCGTCACGGCGCTGTGGCTGCGGTTCCCACTGCCGCTCGTCTCCTGCTCGCTGCTGATCGCCAGCTTGGCGCTGCTCAATGTCTTTCTCACCATTCGCTTCCCGCCGACGCATCGCCTGACTGCGCCGGCCGCCTTCGCCTTGCTCGGTCTCGATCTGGCACAGCTGACGGCACTCCTGTTCATCACCGGCGGGCTCACCAATCCGTTTGCGCCGCTGCTCTGCGTGCCGGTGATCATCTCGTCCGCCTCGCAGCCGAAGCCGCACAGCATCGTGCTCGCCGTGTTCGCGGTAATCGGCGTCACGGCGCTCGCGTTCTCGCCCTTTCCGCTGCCCTGGTATCCCGGCACCGTCCTGTTGATGCCGCGCGTGCTGACGGCCGGCGTCTGGTTCGCGATCGTCTCGATGACGGCCTTTGCCGCCTTCTACACCTATCGTGTGTCGCTCGAGGCGAGCGAGCTCTCGGAGGCGCTGACGGCGACCGAACTGGTGCTCCAGCGCGAAAAGCACCTGTCGCAACTCGACGGGCTCGCGGCGGCCGCCGCCCACGAACTCGGCACGCCGCTTGCCACGATTACCGTTGTCGCCAAGGAGATGGAGCGGGAGCTTGGCGACGACCCTCGCTTCGGCGAGGACGTCCATCTGCTGCGCAGCCAGAGCGAGCGTTGCCGCGACATCCTGAAACGACTGACGACGCTGTCCTCCGAGAGCGAGGAGCATATGCGGCTCTTGCCGCTTTCCTCGCTGATCGAGGAGGTGATGGCGCCGCATCGCGAATTCGGCATCCAGATCAAGCTCGTCGAGAAAGGCGACCGGGCCAGCGAGCCCGTCGGCAACCGCAATGCGGGTATCCTCTACGGCCTCGGAAACCTTCTCGAAAATGCCGTCGACTATGCGCGCGAGGCCGTGACGGTGACCGTCGAACACACCACGGAGCGCGTCAAGGTGACGATCGAGGACGATGGCGACGGCTTTTCTCCGGATATCCTCGCGAGAATCGGCGAACCATACGTGACGCGGCGGCAAAAGGAGGACAGCGCCGGCGGGCTCGGGCTCGGCCTCTTCATCGCCAAGACGCTGCTGGAGCGATCCGGCGCTCGGCTTCGCTTTGAAAATGCTCCCGGTGCCCGGGTCAGCGTCGAATGGCCGCGCGCCCTGATGGATACGAAACTGGCGAAATGATTTTTGGCAGTTTATTGAAGACCTGATAGGAAAACCCACATAATTTCAGCGCAACTGCCCAATTGTGGCTCCGGATTTGAAAGAATGAGCGAAAAATCGACGGGCGCCCACGCCACCCCTGCAGATGCCGAACTGATCGGAGCGGATAAAACGCTTCTGATCGTCGATGACGACGGTCCCTTCCTGCGTCGCCTGGCGCGCGCCATGGAGGCCCGCGGCTTCACGGTCGAAATCGCCGAATCCGTGGCCGAGGGCATCGCCAAGGCCAAGACGAACCCGCCGAAGCACGCCGTCATAGACCTGAGGCTGGGCGACGGCAGCGGCCTCGACGTCATCGAGGCCATCCGCGGCCGGCGCGGCGACACACGGATGATCGTGCTGACCGGCTATGGCAACATCGCCACGGCGGTGAATGCGGTGAAGCTGGGGGCGCTCGACTATCTCGCCAAGCCGGCCGATGCCGACGAAATCTTCGCCGCCCTGGTGCGTCGCCAGGGCGAGCGCGTCGAGCTGCCGGAAAATCCGATGTCGGCCGATCGGGTGCGCTGGGAACACATCCAGCGCGTCTACGAGATGTGCGAACGCAACGTCTCGGAGACGGCGCGGCGGCTCAACATGCACCGCCGCACACTGCAGCGCATCCTGGCGAAGCGCGCACCGAAGTAGTCAATCCGCCTCGGCGGCTGCATCGCGCGAACCGCCGACGATATCGCGGATCGATTCGCCGAGTTCGCCGTTGCGCTCCGCCGCCCATTCGGCGAGCATCAGCCGCTGCGCCGCGGTGCGGGCAAAGGCCTGCGTCACCGACTTTCGCGTCGCCGGCGCCAGCCGATGTTCCGGCGCCTCGCGCAGCATGTGCGCTTCATAGCCATCGGAGAGCAGGAGGCCGCATTCCTCCGGAAAGATGTCGAGCGGCACCTGCGCATGGGTGGCGAAGAACAGCCTGTCGCAATGAAGCCGGTAGTCCGGCCACTTGCGGTCGACACGGAAGTCCTCGATCGAGGTCTTGATTTCGACGATCCAGATTTCGCCCTTCGGGGAAATCGAGATCAGGTCGGCACGCCGGCCGCTGGCGAGCGTCAATTCCGGCAGCACCGCGTGGCGCAATTCCATGAACAACCGCTGCACGCCGCGGCGCACCTTCAGCGCCCGCTCGGACTGGCGCCCGTCGGCGAGGGGATTGTCGCCATGGATCGATAGGATCGTCATCGGCCACTCCCGTCCACGTCACATCCCTTGTTGCAAAAAAGCCATCGTCACGGAATTTGCACATTTCGGCCGAATTGCGGCGGCGCAATCCCTTGCGCAGTGCACTGCAATCGCAAATAAGCTGACGGCCGGGCACTCTCCCCCCGATTTTCCTGATTCCCTTTTACGAGACCCCCATGCGCTTCCGCAACGCCCTCCTTTTGTGCAGTCTGGCGGCGACTGTCTTCATCGCCGGCTGCTCGCAAACGACGTCCACCGCAGGCTCCGCTCCCGAGGGCCAGAAAGTCGCGACGAATCAGATCTTTACAAGCAATTATGGCGCCGTCGAGGACCACGGCTATCCGTTGCCGGCCATTCCGATCAACCGCCTGGACCAGCGATTCCACCGCCAGATCGTCAACTATGACACCAGGGAGCGGCCGGGCACGATCGTCGTCAACACGCCGAATCGCTTCCTCTATTACGTTTTGCCGGGCGGCAAGGCAGTGCGCTACGGCATCGGCGTCGGCAAGGCGGGTTTCGCCTGGGAAGGCGAGGCCTATGTCGCCTGGAAGCAGGAATGGCCGACCTGGCACCCGCCTAAGGAGATGGCCGAGCGCAAGCCGGAAGTCGCCAAATATGTCGAAGAGGGCATGGGCCCCGGCATCACCAATCCGCTCGGTGCCCGCGCGCTCTACCTCTTCAACGAGGAAGGCAGGGACACGCTCTTCCGCCTGCACGGCACGCCAGAATGGTCCTCGATCGGCACCGCCGCCTCGTCCGGCTGCATCCGGCTGATGAACCAGGACATCATCGACCTTTATTCGCGGGTTCGCCCGGGTCGCAATGCGCGGGTCGTCGTGCAGCAGTAGTTATCCGCAGCTTGAAATGCGAAGGGCCGCCGGTCGAATGCCGGCGGCCTTTCGTTTGCCATCAACGGTGGTGGTCCCGAATTGATTTGCCCCTCTCCTCGGGTTTAACCCGAGGACTGGCCCTCTCCCCGCAGCGGGGAGAGCGGAATTGGGCGGTGCGGCATGCCCCCTTCGCCCCGCTGGCGGGGAGAAGGTGCCGGCAGGCGGATGAGGGGCGATGCGAGGACGGAGACAGTATTCTCACGACGCCCGTTGCTTCGCCTTCAACTCCAACCGGCGGCGGTGCAGCACCGGTTCGGTATAGCCGTTCGGCTGCTCGCGGCCCTTGAGGACCAGATCGAGCGCCGCCTGGAAGGCGATCGATTGTTCGAGACGTCCGGCCATTGGCACGTAACTCGGATCGCCGGCATTCTGCCGGTCGACGATTTCCGCCATCCGCTTCATCGTCTCGACGATCTGCACCTTGCTGACTATGCCGTGGTGCAGCCAGTTGGCCATGTGCTGCGCGGAGATGCGCAGCGTCGCGCGGTCTTCCATCAGCCCGACATTGTTGATGTCCGGAACCTTGGAGCAGCCGACGCCCTCGTCGACCCAGCGCACGACATAGCCGAGAATCCCTTGCGCGTTGTTGTCGAGTTCGCGTTGGATCTCCTCTTCCGTCCAGTTCGGCCGCGCCGCCACGGGCACCGAGAGAATATCGGCGAGCCTGGCGCGCGGCCGGCTCCCGAGGCCCGCCTGCACTTCGGCGACGTCGACCCGGTGATAGTGCGTCGCATGCAGCGTCGCGGCCGTTGGCGAGGGAACCCAGGCGGTGTTGGCGCCGGCTTTCGGATGGGCGATCTTCTGCTCCAGCATCGCGGCCATCAGGTCGGGCATCGCCCACATGCCCTTGCCGATCTGGGCTCGGCCGGAAAGCCCGCATTCGAGGCCGATGTCGACATTCCAGTTCTCGTAGGCACCGATCCAGGCCGCCTGCTTCATGTCGCCCTTGCGGATCATCGGGCCGGCTTCCATCGAGGTGTGGATTTCGTCGCCGGTGCGGTCGAGGAAACCGGTATTGATGAAGACGACGCGGTCGCGGGCGGCGCGGATGCATTCCTTGAGGTTGACGGTCGTGCGCCGCTCCTCGTCCATGATGCCCATCTTGATGGTGTTTTCCGGCAGCCCGAGCGCCGCCTCGACGTGCGAAAAAATCTCGCAGGCGAAGGCAACTTCCTCGGGACCATGCATCTTCGGCTTGACCACATACATCGAACCGGCGCGCGAGTTTGCCCGGCGGCCGTTCGCGCCGATGTCGTGCAGGGCGATCAGCGCCGTCACCATGGCATCCATCAGGCCTTCCGGAACCTCGCGGCCGTCGCGGTCGAGGATCGCCGGATTGGTCATCAGGTGGCCGACATTGCGCACCAGCATCAGCGCGCGGCCGGGCAGGGTCAGCGTTTCGCCATTTGGTCTGGTGAAGACGCGGTCGGCATTCAGCTTTCTCGTGAACGTTCGGCCGCCCTTGGCGACCTCTTCCGCGAGATCGCCCTTCATCAGCCCCAGCCAGTTGCGATAGACGACGACCTTGTCCTCGGCATCGACCGCGGCAACGGAATCCTCGCAGTCCATGATCGTGGTGATCGCCGATTCGAGGATGATGTCGGAAATACCGGCCGGGTCGGCCTGGCCGATCGGCGTCGTCGCATCGAGGACGATCACGACGTGAAGGTTGTTCTGGCGGAGGACGATTTGCGAAGGCGCCTCGGCCGAGCCGGAATAGCCGGCGAACTGGGCCGGATTGCGAAGCGTCGTCTTGGTGCCGTTCGTCAGTGTCAACGAGAGAGCAGTCCCGTCGATCGCCAGCCCGCCGACATCGCTCCAGCGGCCTGCGGCAAGCGGAACGCTTGCGTCGAGAAAATCCCGTGCCCAGGCTATGACCTTCGCACCTCGCGCCGGATTGTAGCTTCTGCCGCGCGTCCCCCCATCCGCATCGGGAATGGCATCGGTGCCGTAGAGCGCGTCATAGAGCGAGCCCCAGCGCGCATTTGCGGCGTTCAGCGCATAGCGGGCATTCATCACCGGCACGACCAGCTGCGGGCCGGCAATGGTGGCAATCTCGGCATCGACATTGGCGGTCGACACGGAAAAGTCCGGTCCTTCCGGCAGGAGATAGCCGATCTCCTTCAGGAAGGCCTGGTAGGCGTCGAGGTCGACCGGGGCGCCATGCTCGCGATACCAGGCGTCGAGCTTCGCCTGGAGCTCGTCGCGCCTGGCGAGAAGGGCGCGGTTCTTCGGCGCGAGATCGTGAACGAGCGCCGACAGAGCGGCAAAGAAATGCTCCGGATCGATCCCGGTGCCCGGCATCGCCTCATCGACCAGGAAGCGGTGAAGGCCCGCATCGATCTTCAGATCATGTTTCTCAACGCGGTCCATTCGGTAACTCCTGAGGCTCTCTATGCCAGAATCCAATAGATAGGAGCGGGATCGATGCGGGAAAGCGTTTTCCGCCTCCCCATCCCGCTCACGCGCGCGAACAGTCTCCTATCAGCCAGTTCCCTGTCAATTCCGCAAGGATGCGAAAAATTGTTTCCAAATTGGAAAAGATAGATGAGTTGAGGAGCGGGATGCAGGCGGAAAACCGCGCACACTTTTCCTCATCCCGGTTTTTTTCAATCGCGGGATGCGGGCGGAAAACCGCGCACACTTTTCCTCATCCCGCTTTTTCTCAATCGCGGGATGCAGGCGGAAAACCGCGCACACTTTTCCTCATCCCGGTTTTTTTCAATCGCGGGATGCGGGCGGAAAACCGCGCACACTTTTCCTCATCCCGCTCTATGCGCGATGCGCGGCCGGCCGCTCGCCGAAGCGATGAAGCGCGCCTCGACCAGCTTGCGGCCGCCCTCGATCTCCGGCGCATCGATCTCTTCCCAGGCCGTCGCGGCGGGTTCTTCAGCGCCATTTGCGTGCGCCGTCTCCAGCGCCATCGTCGCGGCGCGGCGGCGGGCGACGCCAAAAGCCTCGTCCTGATCGATGAAGCGCTCGCTGGGGCCGGCGCCGTTGACGATGAAGATCCCCTCCTCAGGTGTCGTCACGAAGACAGTTACGGTGGCGCGCACCTGGCCGACGACAGCGCCGACGGCATTGGCGACGTCGGCCTCCGCCGGGATTGCCGCTTCGGTCGCCAGCATCCCGGCGATCGCCGGATAGTAGACCGGTGCCGAGGCCCCGAGCCCGACCAGCGGCCGGTCGAGGCCGAGCGCAAAGCGGACGATGCCGGGCTGGCGCTTCAGTGCCCGATCGACGGCCAGTGATGCAGACGGGTCGATGGCGCCGGCGCCATCCTCGTTGAGGCAGGCCTGGAGAATGACTTCCGAGGATTGCCGCGTCAGCCGGTCGACGATCATCCGCGCCAGCATTTCGGGAGAACCGGCGATCGGCTGGCCCGAGCCGTCCTTGCTCCGGGCGGCGATCTTGAGGCCGAGCCGGGCAGCCTCGGCATCCCACTGCGACTGCTTGCCGAGCACGTGCATCGCGTCGGACGGCGTCAGCGCACAGATATGCACGAGCCCACGGGCGACGAGCCGGTCGAGCGTCGCCTTCTGCGGCGTGCTGACGATGAGGTCGGCGAGCGCCAGCGGCACCGTGCCGATCCGGTCGTAAAGGGCCTGCTCCTGCGGCTGCAGGCCGCTCGCCAGATGGTCGGGCAGACCGGTGCGGACCGCCAGTCGGCCGTCGTGACGGCCGGCATGGGTGGCGCGCAGCTGCCTGTCGAGCACCGACAGCACCGCATCGCCATAGAGCGCCGCCGCAAGGCTCAAGGGCAGGAAGCGGCGCGGGCCGAGATCGATCTTCGCCTTGAGGCCGCGGTCGTTGATCTTCACCTCCGAGTCGCCGCCGAGGCCGTAGGTGCGCATGGCGACAGCCTCGACCATGGTGCGGAAGCCGCCGACGACGGCCCCGTCCGCATCGAGCCGCGGGCGGCCGGCATCGAGCACGGCGACATCCGTTGTCGTGCCGCCGATATCGGAGACGACGGCATTTTCGAGCCCGGTCAGATAGCGCGCCCCGACGAGGCTCGCGGCGGGCCCGGAAAGGATCGTCTCGATAGGCCGCAGCCGCGCCTCGGCTGCCGAGATCAGCGCGCCGTCGCCGCGCACCACCATCATCGGCACGTCAATGCCGCGGGTCTTCAGGAATTCCTCGCAGGAGCCGACCAGCCGGTCGATCATCGACACCAGCCGGGCATTGAGCAGCGTCGTCAGCGCGCGGCGCGGACCGCCGAGCTTGGAGGAGAGTTCATGGCTGCAGGTAACCGGCAGATGCGAGACTTCGCGGATGCGCTCGCGCACCCGCTTCTCGTGATCCGGGTTGCGGACGGCAAAGTAGCCGGCGATCGCGAAGGACGATACTTCAGTGGCAAGCGTCGGCAGCGCCGCGTCGAGCGCGCTCATGTCGAGCGGCGTTTCGCCGCCATGGACGTTGTGGCCGCCCGGCAGGAAGATCACCGGATCCGACCCCAGCGCTTCCTGCAGGCCATCGCGCTTCAGATCCTCGGGGCCGAAGCCGATCATCACCAGCCCGGCGCGCCCGCCCTGGCCCTCGACGAGAGCGTTGGTGGCGAGCGTCGTCGAGAGCGAGACGAGGCTGATCGCCGAGACCGGCACCTTGGCCTTTTCCAGCACCGCTTCCACCGCGCCAGAGATTCCCTCGGCAAGATCGTGCCGCGTCGTCAGCGCCTTGGCCTTGGCGACGACACCGGCTGCTTCGCTGAAGAGGACGGCGTCCGTATAGGTGCCGCCGGTATCGATGCCGAGAAGAAGATGCGAGGTCAATTTCTGCTTAAGTCCAGTGTTGGAAACCGGGACGACGCCCGGATGGGAAGAGATCGATTGATAGGGCATATTCCGATAAAAAACCATCGCCTGACGGTGACCCTTACACGTCGCATCAGAGCGGGAATCCAGTTAGCAGCGAAAGCGGGTGACGCCACCCCCCTTTGCCCTGCCGGGCATCTCCCCCACAAGGGGGGAGATCGGCAAGCGCAATGTGTCGTGCCACCAATCTGTTGAGCGTCGACGACTATTCAGCAATTTCGGCACTCGCGAGCTTTCTGTCGGGCAGGGCTTGGTGTCCGGCCAATCTCCCTCCTTGTGGGGGAGATGCCCGGCAGGGCAGAGGGGGGTCTTCCGCGGAATGACGCAAGGATTTTACGCCGCCCGCACCGACACCTTCATCGGCAGCCCGCCCTTCGGCTGGGTGGTCAGCCTCTGCACCGGCCAGGGATGGGTCGCCTCGGTCAGGTCGAAGCGGAAGCGGTGCATCAGGACGGCGAGCGCGATCACCGCCTCCTGCAGCGCAAAGGTCGCGCCGATGCAGACGCGCGGGCCGGCGCCGAAGGGGAGATACTGGAAGCGGTTGATCTTGTCGCGGTTTTCCGGAAGGAAACGCTCGGGCATGAAGGCGCGCGGCTTCTGCCAGTAGAGCGCGTGACGATGCAGCGTCCAGGGCATGATCAGCACCGATATGCCCTTGCGGATCGGCACGACCTCACCTTCCGGCGAGGTCCACGCATCCTCCTCGATCGCGGCGCGGTTGATCGACGGGGCCGGCGGATAGAGCCGCAGCGCTTCCTCGAAGGCGGCGAGCACATGCGGCATCCGTTCCAGCCACTCGACCGGCTCGGCGCCGCTCGCCAGCGCTGAATCAATCTCCTTTTCCATCGTCTCGCGATAGGCCGACGTGTTGGCGATGCAATAGAGCGTCCAGGCGAGCGCCCGGGCCGTCGTCTCGTGGCCGGCGCCGATGAAGGTCAGGATGTTGTCCTCGATCTCGGAGGTCGAAAGTCCCTCCGGCCTCTCGAGCTGCAGCAGTAGCGTCAGGAAATCGTTGGGGACCTTGTCGGGCTCGTCCGCCATGCGCCGCCGGCGCTCGGCCATCGTCGCAGAGACGACACCGCGGAAGCGGTCAAGCACCTTCCTGCCGCCGATCCGGGTGAGGCGCGGTACCCACGGCGGCGCCACGAGAAGATCCATCGGATCGACGCGGCCCATCCGGTGCAGCAGTTCCTCGACATTGGCGGCGAAGCCTTCCTTCTCGACGGCGATCTCGCCGGAAAAGAGCGTCTCGGCCAGAATCTCGAAGGTGAGTTCCGTCATGTCGACGGCGACATTGCTGACGAAGGGCTCGGAAGCGGCGCGCTCGTAGCGCTCCCTGAAATGCTCCGAGACGCGCAGCATCTGGCCGGCGAAGCCTTTGGCGTGGCGGGGCGTGAAGACCGGCGCCATCGCCTTGCGCGACCTTTTCCACACATCGCCTTCCGCCGTCAGCAGGCCGTCGCGCAGGATCGGCCGGAGGATCAGCCGCCGCACGTTCGACATTTCGTAATTGGATGCATTCTCGACGAGAATGTAGCGGATGAGACCCGGATCGTTGACGATCAATGTGCGCTGGTTGATGAACTTCGTCTCGATCCAGGGCAGCGTATAGGAAGGCTCACCCCAGAGCTCGAGCGGATTGCGCAGCACCGTGCGGATGATCTCGATCCGCGATGGGATGTGGGTGCGCGGGACGGGCGCGGGCGGCTCGAAGGGCTCCGGTCGCGTGTCCATGTCGATGCCTTTCCTGATCGCCTACCGTTTCAGGTTTTTACGGTGCAATCAAGAAGATGATTCATATGGAGCAGTCTCGATAAGGCGAGCGGCCTGACGGACTAGATCACGATGATTTTAGGTCGGATCGACCTAAAATCATCGTGATCGATTCTAATAGGTTAGAGCGGGATGCGGGCGGAAAACCGCGCACACTTTTCCTCATCCCGCTCTAAAGCAGGGCCTCGAGTTCGGCGAGCTTGTCGTTGACCAGCCAGCCATAATAGTTTTCTTCCGGCCATTGGACTTCGCCGCCAGCGTTCCTCGCCGCAAGTGACGCGGCGCGCTCATCCGGGTTGCCGACATTGTAGAGCGTCGCCGTCAGGCCGGGATTATGGGAGATATCCACGCCGGCGATCGACCGGTAGGCATCGATCGAATGGCGGATCGAGGCGGCCATATAGGCGAGCGACACGTCCGGATCCATGATCGCCTCGTAGACGGCGCCGGCATTGTTCTCGTCGAGGCGATCATAGCCGGAGACGCGCGACACCATGTCCGTCAGCATCAGGGCGGTCAGCGGATTGATCTGGCCGAGCCCGAAGGTCTGGCCGGCGAAGAAGGGCTGGAAGAAGACGGCGCTGAAGCGGTTGTTCGGGAAGGTTTGCCCGCCGACGGTCCGGCCGCGGAACTCGTGCTCCCAGACCCGCTCGCGGCAGCTCCACAGCGCATAGGACGTCTTCTCGCCGGCACAGTCGGCAAATTGCGCGCGCTTGACGAATTCGTCGACCGACTCGCCGTCATAACCGAAGTGGAAGCTGTTGCCGGCATAGGCGGCCGCCTTGACGTAATAGGCCTGCAGGCGGTCATAGGCGTCGACATTGTAGGTGTGCTCGCCGACGATGGCGCCGATCATATGGATCGGAGCGATGCCGTAAGCGGCGGCGGTCGACTTGATCTTTGCCACCAGTTTGCGGTCGTTGGCGAGCAGCTCGCGCACCTTCTCGTACTTCGCGTCGAAAGAGGTCCGGCCGGCCTTGGTGCGGCGAAGGGAAGCGCCGGGAACGCGTGGCTGCTCGGCATGCCGGTTGCCTTCCGGGACCACACGAATCTCGGCCGCGGCCGGTTGCGCCGCGGAGAAGCAAAGCGTGGCGATAAGAAGCAGGCAGGCGGTGAGGCGCACGTTCAATTTTCCTGTGAAGCTGGGCCCGATTCGTCCGGGCGCGGCCACCTAGGGCAGAATCATGTCGGAATAATGCCCAGTTTTCGACCGATCACCGTTCGCTCTAGATAAAATAAAGGCGCCTGTCGAGTGACAGGCGCCCCAGAGTGCGGTGATCGACGCTATTTGGCGCGCCACTGCGGCGCGGGCGTCACAGAATGTAGCGCGACAGGTCGGTATTGGCGGCAAGGTCGCCGACATGCTTGCGGACATAGTCGGCATCGATCATCAGCGTGTCGCCGCCGCGATCGGGCGCGTTGAAGGAGATGTCGTCGAGGACGCGCTCCATCACCGTCTGCAGGCGGCGGGCGCCGATGTTCTCGACATTGGCGTTGAGCTGCACGGCGACTTCCGCCAGCGCGTCGATCGCATCCTCGGTGAAGTCGAGCGCCACGCCTTCCGTCTCGAGCAGCGCCTTGTACTGGCGGATGAGGCTTGCCTCCGTCTCCGTCAGGATGCGGCGGAAGTCTTCCTTGGTGAGGGCACGCAGCTCGACCCGGATCGGCAGGCGGCCCTGGAGCTCCGGCAGAAGATCGGACGGTTTCGACACGTGGAAGGCGCCGGAGGCGATGAACAGGATGTGATCCGTCTTCATCGGCCCGTATTTGGTCGCGACCGTCGTGCCCTCGACCAGCGGCAGGAGGTCGCGCTGGACGCCCTCGCGCGAGACGCCGGCACCGATGCCGCCGTCGCGGGCGGCGATCTTGTCGATCTCGTCGAGGAAGACGATGCCGTCGTTTTCCGCCGCCGCCATCGCCTCGCGCTGGATCTGCTCGTTGTCGAGCAGCTTGTCCGATTCATCGTTGACGAGCAGCTCGTAGGAATCCTTGACCGTCGTCTTGACCTTCCGGGTCCTGCCGCCCAGCGCCTTGCCGAACATTTCCGACAGGTTCAGAACGCCGATATTGGCGCCCGGCATGCCGGGGATCTCGAAGCCGCCGGGCGCACCGGTTTCGGCAATGTCGATCTCGATTTCCTTCTCGTCGAGCTCATTGGCCCTCAGTTTCTTGCGGAAGGAATCGCGGGTTGCAGGCGATGCCGTCGTGCCGACCAGCGCGTCGAGGACGCGTTCCTCGGCGTTCTGGTGCGCCTTGGCCTTGACTTCGGCGCGCTTCTTTTCGCGCACCAGCGTGATGCCGACCTCGACGAGGTCGCGGACGATCTGTTCGACATCGCGGCCGACATAGCCGACCTCGGTGAACTTGGTGGCCTCGACCTTGACGAAGGGCGCACCGGCCAGCTTGGCGAGGCGGCGGGAAATCTCCGTCTTGCCGACGCCGGTCGGGCCGATCATCAGGATGTTCTTCGGCATGACCTCGTCGCGCAGTTCGTCGCTGAGCTGCTGGCGGCGCCAGCGGTTGCGCAGCGCAATCGCCACGGCGCGTTTCGCGTCTTTCTGGCCGATGATGTAGCGGTCGAGCTCGGATACGATCTCTCTGGGTGAAAAGTTGGTCATGAATTCCTCTCAAACTCGGTCCGCGTCAGCTCCATGAGGAGGGTCCGGCCGGACTCGTCTATCCATTCGGCGAAGGGCACGAAACCGGCCTTCGCATAAGCTCTGACAGCTCGACGGTTGCCGGCATCCGGATCGATGACGATGCGGGCGGCGCCCTTTTCGAACAGTCTTCCGGCGAAGGCCCTGAGCGCGAGGGCCGCGACGCCCTTGCCGGTCATTTCAGGGGGCCCGACGAAGATATCGACGCCGGGCGTGTCGGATGACAAATCCTTGGCCCACGGTTCCTCGTCATATTGCGAGGGAATCCAGGACTGGATGTAACCGGCCGGTTCGCCCGCCAAGTGAAAGACGAACCCGTCGACCTCGCCGGTGGAACAGCCCTCGCGGATCAGCCCGAGTTCCACATCCGGGTCGCCCCACCATTGTCGGACATGCGGCTCCGAAAGCCAGGCAAGCAGCATCGGCAGGTGGCGCTCGGCCACCGGCTCGAAGCTGACATCTGCCCGGTCAGTCGGCATCCAGCGTCTCCATGACGACATTGTGGTTGGTGTAAACGCAGATGTCTCCGGCGATCTGCAGGGCGCGCCGGGCGATCTCTTCGGCCGACTTGTCGCTGTCCATGAGCGCGCGCGCCGCGGCAAACGCATAGTTGCCGCCGGAGCCGATCGCGATCGTCCCGTGCTCCGGCTCTAGCACGTCGCCATTGCCGGTGATCGCCAGCGTCACCGATTTGTCGGCGACCAGCATCATCGCCTCGAGATTGCGCAGGTATTTGTTGGTGCGCCAGTCCTTGGCGAGTTCGACGGCGGCCCGCATCAGCTGGTCGGGGTATTGTTCGAGCTTCGCCTCGAGCCGCTCCAGAAGCGTGAAGGCGTCCGCGGTCGCGCCGGCGAAGCCGGCGATCACGTCGCCCTTCGACAGGCGCCGGACCTTGCGCGCATTGCCCTTCATCACCGTCTGGCCGAGACTCACCTGGCCGTCGCCCGCCATCACCACCTTGCCGCCCTTGCGCACCGTGATGATCGTGGTGGCATGCATCGTTCCGTAAGGATTGTGTTCGCTCATCAAAAAACCTGTCGGCCCCGAAATCCGAGGCGTTGCGGCCGAAAAAGCCTGGTTGCTTGAGGCCTATGTAAGTTAGTGCGACGCGATTGCAAATGCGCGGCTCAAATCACCGCGGTCCGTCCTCCTGACGCGGCTCAGGCCGGCCGCCCGGCGCCGATCGAATCTCCCTTCGCAGTTCTGGATATTTCCTGCCTCGCCTGATATGGAGCGGCTCTGGAACCGGGTGAGGCGGGCCGGAAGGCGTTCCGTCGCCATCGTCCGCTCCGGTTTATCGCGTGCAGACAGGAGAGCCTGATGGCAGACGTGACGCTGAGCCGTACCGGCCAGGTTTCGCGAAAGACGAATGAAACGGCCGTGTCCGTCTCCGTCAATATCGACGGCACGGGCGTGTCGAAGATTGCGACGGGCGTCGGCTTCTTCGATCATATGCTCGACCAGCTCGCGCGCCACTCGCTGATCGACATGGAGATCAAGACGGAAGGCGACCTCCATGTCGACGATCATCACACCGTCGAGGATACCGGCATTGCCATCGGCCAGGCGATCGCCAAGGCGCTCGGCGATCGCCGCGGCATCACCCGCTACGCCTCGCTCGATCTCGCCATGGACGAGACGATGACGCGCGCCGCCGTGGACGTTTCCGGCCGCCCCTTCCTCGTCTGGAACGTGACCTTCAGCTCGCCGAAGATCGGCACCTTCGACACCGAGCTGGTGCGCGAATTCTTCCAGGCGCTCGCCCAGCACGCCGGCATCACGCTGCATGTGCAGAACATCTACGGCGCCAACAACCATCATGTCGCCGAGACCTGCTTCAAATCCGTCGCCCGCGTGCTGCGCACGGCAACCGAAATCGATCCGCGCCAGGCTGGACGCGTTCCCTCGACGAAGGGCACGCTTGCCTGAGCCGGCCAAGTCTGGCTGAAAACCATGGCCTCCTATCTGATCCTGACACCGCCGGGTGCTGCGGCCGACGACGAAAGGGCGCGGTTCATCGCCGACGGGTTCTCCTGGACCGCGTTCTTTTTTCCCGCGCTCTGGCTGATCGCCAAGCGAGCCTGGCTGCTTGGAATCTCCGTTGCCGTTCTGCAGATCTTGTTAATCCTTGTGTCGACGCTGCCCGGCGGATTGATCGCCGCGCTGATCCTGCAACTGGCGCTCAGCCTCGTTGTATCGCTGGAAGGGCCGCTTTTCATCGCCCGGAAGCTCGCGGCCGAGGACTGGACGCTTCGCTCGATCGTGCCGGCCCGCAATATCGAGACGGCCGAGGAGATCTATTTCTCGAACACGACAGCGACGGCGCAGCATCAATGCGCAACTTCGTTGCAGTCGATCGAATGGCCCAAGTCTGGGCGGCCGGAAAAAGCCGCCGGACTGGGTCTCTTTGAATCCTATGGAGAGCGTTGATGCGGGTCGCCATCATTGACTACGGCTCGGGCAATCTGCGCTCGGCCACCAAAGCCTTCGAGCGGGCGGCGCGCGAGGCCGGCATCGACGCAGAAATAGACCTGACGGACAAGCCGGAACGGGTGGCCTCGGCCGACCGCGTCGTGCTGCCCGGCG
The DNA here is from genome assembly GCF_000018545.1 of Sinorhizobium fredii NGR234. NCBI lineage: Bacteria > Pseudomonadati > Pseudomonadota > Alphaproteobacteria > Hyphomicrobiales > Rhizobiaceae > Ensifer > Ensifer fredii. The sequence continues at coordinate 3,597,868 of NC_012587.1, read as the reverse complement.
TCGGCGCCTATGCCGATTGCCGCCGCGGCCTCGACGCCGTCGCCGGCATGGAAGAGGCACTCGCTGAGGTCGTCGAGAAGGAAGGACGGCCGTTTCTCGGCATCTGCGTCGGCATGCAGCTGATGTCGTCACGCGGGCTGGAAAAGACGATCACCCATGGCTTCGGCTGGATTCCGGGCGATGTCGTGGAGATGACGCCCGGCGACCCGTCGCTGAAGATCCCGCAGATCGGCTGGAACACGCTGCGGCTCAACCGAAAGCACGCGCTCTTCGAGGGCATTCCGACCGGCGACTCCGGGCTGCACGCCTATTTCGTGCATTCCTATCACCTCGCCGCCGAGAACCCGGAGCATGTCATCGCCGAGACGGAGTATGGCGGCCCGGTGACAGCCTTCGTCGCAAGCGGCAACAAGGCCGGCGCGCAGTTCCACCCGGAAAAGAGCCAGACGCTCGGCCTCGCCCTCATTTCGAATTTCCTGCGCTGGAAGCCTTGAGGCTTCGCGCCACCTGATCGGACGAACAGATGATTCTCTTTCCCGCAATCGACCTCAAAGACGGCCAATGCGTGCGCCTGAAGCTCGGCGACATGGACCAGGCGACCGTCTACAACCCGGATCCGGCCGCCCAGGCCCGCGCCTTCGAGGAACAGGGCTTCGAGTGGTTGCATGTCGTCGACCTGAACGGCGCCTTTGCCGGCGAGACGGTAAACGGCGCGGCGGTCGACGCCATCCTCAAGGCGACCGGGAACCCGGTGCAGCTCGGCGGCGGCATCCGCACGCTCGAGCATATCGAGAACTGGCTTTCACACGGCCTTGCGCGCGTCATCCTCGGCACCGTCGCGGTGCGCGACCCGGCGCTGGTGATCGAGGCCTGCGGCAAGTTCCCCGGCCGGGTGGCGGTCGGCATCGATGCCAAGGGCGGCAAGGTGGCGGTCGAGGGCTGGGCCGAGGCCTCCGAACTCGGCGTCATCGAGCTTGCGAAGAAGTTCGAGGGCGCCGGCGTCTCGGCGATCATCTATACCGATATCGACCGCGACGGCATCCTGACCGGCATCAACTGGGATTCGACCCTGGAACTCGCCAATGCGGTCTCCATTCCGGTGATCGCCTCGGGCGGGCTTGCCTCGATGGACGACATCCGCCGCCTGGCCGCTCCGGATGCCGCCAAGCTCGAAGGGGCGATCTCGGGCCGGGCGCTCTATGACGGTCGGATCGATCCGAAGGAGGCGCTGGCCCTGATCCGCGCCGCGCGAAAGGCATGAACCGATGACCCTCAAAGCCCGCGTAATCCCCTGCCTCGACGTCAAGGACGGCCGCGTCGTCAAGGGCGTCAACTTCGTCGACCTGATCGATGCCGGCGATCCGGTAGAGGCGGCAAAGGCCTATGACGCCGCCGGTGCCGACGAGCTCTGCTTCCTCGACATCACCGCCTCGTCGGACAATCGCGAGACGATCTTCGACGTCGTCGCCCGCACTGCCGAACAATGCTTCATGCCGCTCACCGTCGGCGGCGGCGTGCGCCAGGTATCGGATATTCGCAAGCTGCTGCTGGCCGGCGCCGACAAGGTGTCGATCAACACGGCCGCCGTGAAGAACCCGGAATTCGTTGCCGAGGCCGCCGACAAGTTCGGCAACCAGTGCATCGTCGTCGCCATCGACGCGAAGAAGGTCTCGGCCGCCGGCGAAACCGACCGATGGGAGATCTTCACCCATGGCGGACGCCAGCCGACAGGCATCGACGCGATCGACTTCGCCAGGAAGGTCGTCGACCTCGGCGCCGGCGAAATCCTCCTGACCTCGATGGATCGCGACGGCACCAAGAGCGGCTACGACATCGCGCTGACGCGCGCCATTGCCGATGCGGTGCGGGCGCCGGTCATCGCGTCGGGCGGCGTCGGAACGCTCGACCACATGGTGGAAGGCATTCGCGACGGCCATGCGACGGCGGTGCTTGCGGCATCCATCTTCCACTTCGGCACCTACAGCATCGGCGAGGCGAAGCGCTACATGGCCGAGCGCGGCATCGCCATGCGGCTCGATTGAAGGATTTCGTGATGACCGAGTTAACTCTTTCCGACCTCGAACAGATCGTGGCGACCCGCGCCGGGGCGGCGCCGGAAGACTCCTGGACGGCCAAGCTGGTTGCTGCCGGTCAGCCGAAGGCGGCGAAAAAACTCGGCGAGGAGGCGGTCGAAACGGTGATCGCGGCGGTCAGCGGCGACCGCAAGAATCTGATCGATGAGAGCGCCGATCTCCTCTATCATCTTATGGTCGTATTGAATATCGCCGCCGTCCCGTTGCAGGATGTGATGAGCGAACTGGCCAGGCGGACCAGCCAGTCCGGCCTGCAGGAGAAGGCAAACCGGCAGAATCCATGAGCATCGCCGCGAAAGACATCGAACCGGGCGATATTCCGGGCAATCTCACCGGGGGCGAATTTTCGCCCTATCACGTCTTCTCCGCCGAGGAATGGTCGCGCTTTCGCGCCGATACGCCGCTGACGCTGACGGGAGAAGAGGTCAAGCGGCTGCGCTCTCTCAACGACCCGGTCGATCTCGGCGAGGTGCGCCGCATCTATCTGTCGCTGTCGCGGCTGCTCTCCGCCCATGTGGAAGCGTCGCAGATCCTCTTCCAACAGCGCAAGCGCTTCCTCAGCATGTCGGACGAGACGAAAACGCCCTTCGTCATCGGCATCGCCGGTTCGGTTGCCGTCGGCAAGTCGACGACCGCCCGCATCCTCGCCGAGCTGCTGGCACGCTGGCCGTCGAGCCCGAAGGTCGATCTCATCACCACCGACGGCTTTCTCTACCCGAATGCGATCCTGCAGCGCGACAACATGATGGATCGCAAGGGCTTCCCCGAGAGCTATGACATCGGCGCGCTGTTGCGCTTCCTCTCGGCGATCAAGGCCGGCCGGCCGAACGTCAAGGCGCCGACCTATTCGCACCTGACCTATGACGTCATCCCCGACCAGTTCCAGCTTATCGACCGGCCGGACATCCTGATCTTCGAGGGGATCAACGTCCTGCAGTCGCGCGACCTGCCGGCCGACGGCAAGATCGTGCCGATGGTGTCGGACTTCTTCGACTTCTCGATCTATATCGACGCCGAGGAAAGCCTGATCCACAACTGGTATGTGAGCCGCTTCATGCGGCTCAGGGAGACCGCCTTCCAGAATCCGCAATCCTTCTTCCACCGCTATTCGACGATCAGCGAGGACGCGGCGCGGGCGATCGCCGAAGGGTTGTGGCACAACATCAATTTGAAGAACCTGCACCAGAACATCCAGCCGACGCGACCGCGCGCCGATCTCATCCTGCAGAAGGGGCCGAGCCACCTCACTCAGACGGTGGCGCTGAGGAAGCTCTAAAGGTTAGGGTTCTCTTTTGGAAAAAGACCCCTCCCCAACCCCTCCCCAGGTGGGAGGGGCTCGCGATGACGCGCCCGCTCCTTCTTTTTTCAGCCATTCCGAAAGCTCAGACCGTTGGAACTGGCAACTGCGCCCGCCGCGGTCGCTGAAGCCCTCCCACTTGTGGGCCCTTGTGGGGAGGGGTTGGGGAGGGGTCTTTTCGAAAGCCTCAAAGATTGACGCGCCGCAGGGTCAGATTGACACGGCCGCCGTTCTTCAGGAGCGTCGAGGTGTTCGGATAGATCCGGTCGACCCCATGAAAGGCAAGCCGCCCCTCGCCGCCGAGCACGACGACATCGCCGCTTTCAAGCTTGAAGGACATGGTCTGGCCGCCGCGCGTTCGTCCGCCGACGCGGAACAGGCAGGTATCACCGAGCGAGATCGACACGACGGCCGTTTCGAGATCGCGCTCATCCCGATCCTGATGCAGGCCCATGCGGGCTTCGGCGGAATAGAAGTTGACGAGACAGGCTTCGGGCCGCTTGTCGCTGGCCGAAACCGCCCGCCAGATGTCGATCAGGACGTTCGGAATCGGCGGCCACGGCTTGCCGGTGACGGGATGATCCGGCTGATAGCGATAGCCGCGCTCGCGATCGGTGACCCAGCCGAGCGAGCCGCAGTTCGTCATCTGCACCGACATCGGTCTGCCGGTCTTCGGCATTTCCGGAACGTAGAGCGGGGCGGCGGCGACCACGCCGCGGATGGCCTCGATGAGCGCCTCCTGACGCGACCGGTCAAGAAAACCGGGAATATGCCTGACGCCTTTCGGCAGCACCTGCATTCTGGAAATCCTATCGCCCAAGATCCACCGGCCCATTCGCGCAGAAGGAACTGCACGGCGACGGGACGCGACAGACATGTAGCGTTCGCCGGAGCCGAACGCGACCCGAAAATCGCTTGGTCAAACGGCGTCGAGGTCCGGAATGCGCAGCACCTGGCCGGGATAGATCTTGTCCGGATGCGTCAGCATCGGCTTGTTCGCCTCGAAGATCACCGTGTGTTTGGCGCCCTTGCCCTTGCCGTACTGCGCCTCGGCGATCTTCCAGAGATTGTCGCCTTTCTTCACGGTATAGAAGACCGGAGCCTTGGCCGGCGCCGGCGCCGCGGCGCCCTCGGCCACCTTCAAATCCGAGGCTTCGACTGCCGATATGCCGAGCGTATTGCCGACGGCGACGACGGCCTTCTCGAAAATCGACTGGTCCTCGACGACACCCTTGAGGGCCACCTTGTCGTCCACGACCTCGACCTTGACGTCCTTGGTGCCGAGATCGTGCGATGCGAGCTCCTTCTCGACGGTCGCCGCATCCGGCGGGCTATCGTCGTCGCCGATACCGAGCTTCTTGCCAGCGTTTTTGATGAAGCTGAACAGACCCATTGTCGCCTCCCTTGCGCAGCATATTCGGGAAAAAGAGGGCGCGGCGGTGAAAAGGCAAGGGAGCGACCGAACGATTCGAGCGTCGCTCAGTCGCCGGCCGGACGGCCGCGCAGTTTCTTTATTTCGCCGCGGCCGGATTTCTCCTTCAGCCGCCGCTCGATCGAACCACACGTCGGCTTCGTCTTCTTGCGCGGCGGCGGTGGCGGTTCGGCCGCCTTCAGGATCAGTTCCCTCAGCCGCTCGCGGGCGTCCTCGCGATTGCGGTCCTGGCTGCGGAAACGGCTGGCCTCGATCATCAGCACGCCGTCCTTCGAGGCCCGGCGGCCGGCAAGCTTCAGGGCATTGGCCTTGACGCGGTCCGGCAAAGCCGGTGATGCCTGGATGTTGAAAAAAAGCTGGACGGCCGTCGACACCTTGTTGACGTTTTGGCCGCCCGGACCGCCGGCCAGCACGAATTGTTCGGCAAGTTCCCAGCCGGCGATGACGATGTTTTCGTTGATATAGAGCGGTTCGCTTGCCATCGATTGTTCCTCGGCCGTTCTATCGCACCTTGAAAACAATCAGGCAAACGCGAAAACCCGGCCGCGAGGGCCGGGTTTCACGTGAATCATGGCCTGTAATCTTACTCGGCGGCCAGTTTGGTGCCCGGAGCGGCATCGCGCACGCTGCCGTCGACATGGCTCTCGAACTTGGCGAAGTTGGCGATGAACATGTCGACCAGCCGCCGGGCCTGGGCATCGTAGGCTTGGCCGTCCGACCAGGTCGAGCGCGGGTCGAGAATACGGTCGTCGACGCCCGGCACCGAGACCGGCACGGCGAAGCCAAAATTCGCGTCGGTGCGGAAGGCGGCGCTGTTCAGCGATCCGTCGAGTGCCGCCGAAAGAAGCGCACGGGTGACCTTGATCGGCATGCGGCTGCCGGTGCCGTAGGCGCCGCCGGTCCAGCCGGTGTTGACGAGCCAGCAGGTAACGCCGTTCCTGGCGATCAGGTCCTTCAGCAGGTTGCCGTATTCGGACGGATGACGCGGCATGAACGGGGCGCCGAAGCAGGTCGAGAAGGTCGCTTCCGGTTCCGTCACGCCCTTCTCGGTGCCGGCGACCTTGGCGGTGTAGCCGGAAAGGAAGTGGTACATGGCCTGTTCCGGCGTCAGCTTGGCGATCGGCGGCAGCACGCCGAAGGCATCGGCCGTCAGCATGATGATGGTGCGCGGCTGCGGCGCCGTGCCGGTCTCGCTGGCATTCGGAATGAAATCAAGCGGATAGGCGATCCGGGTGTTTTCGGTCAGCGAGCCATTGTCGAAGTCGGGTGCGCGCCGCTCGTCGAGAACGACGTTCTCCATGACGGTGCCGAAGCGCCGCGTCGTCGCGAAGATCTCCGGCTCGGCCGCTTCCGACAGACGGATCGCCTTGGCGTAGCAACCGCCTTCGAAGTTGAAGACGCCCTTGTCGCTCCAGCCATGCTCGTCATCGCCGATCAGCGTGCGGTTCGGATCGGCCGAAAGCGTCGTCTTGCCGGTGCCGGAGAGGCCGAAGAAGATGGCGGTGTCGCCGGCCGGGCCGACATTGGCCGAGCAGTGCATCGGCATGACGGCCTTGTTCGGCAGCAGGTAGTTGAGCACGGTGAAGACCGATTTCTTCATCTCTCCGGCATAGGACGTACCGCCGATCAGCACGAGCCCTTTGGTCAGGTCGCAGGCGATGATCGTCTCGCCGCGGCAGCCGTGGCGTTCCGGGTTGGCCTTGAAGCTCGGCAGGTCGATGATCGTCAGCTTCGGCAGGAAGCTCGCCAGCGCCTCACGCGGCGGACGGATCAGCAGATTGCGGATGAACAGCGAGTGCCAGGCGAATTCGGTGACGACGCGCGTCGGCAACGCATTTTCCTGATCGGCGCCGCCGACGAGGTCCTGCACATAGAGCGACATGCCCTTGGCATGCGCCAGCATGTCCTGGCGGAGGCGCTCGAAGTTTTCCGGGGAGATGGCGCTGTTGTTGTCCCACCAGATCTGATCGCCGGTCGCCGCGTCACGCACGACGTATTTGTCCTTGGGCGAGCGGCCGGTGTGCTGGCCGGTGCGAGCGCAAAGCGCGCCATGGGCCGTCAATTGCGCCTCGCCGCGGCGAAGGGCTTCCTCGTAAAGCTCCGCTGCCTCGAAGTTGTAGCGAACGACCGAGAGGTCGGAAAAACCGATCGTTTCCAATCCGTTCGAGGGGTTGCGGGTACCGAGTTGCTCCATGGTCAAGCTTCCTTCGTCTCTGGCCAATGGCGTTGAATTTCATCGGAACATACCGGCTCGGTTTGCTGAACACAAGATAGCTAAGTCTAAAAGAGTAATGATATCAGTATATTAATCGATTTAAAGAAAAATATGCATTTTTTAATCGGTTGAATCGCGCCATGCAAATGTCCGATTGAGACCCCTGCGCCTGGCACTCCCACCCCGGGCTTTTTGGGCTTCGCCACAATTTGTTCCACCTTTATACTCAAGTAACGCAGCGTGACTCGCGGTTGCCGCCGCTTCGAAGAGCGGATTGCGGCGCCGGACCCATAAAGACGGAGTTGAAACACGATGCAGACCATCGCGCTTGTCGATGACGACCGCAACATCCTGACATCGGTATCCATCGCGCTGGAAGCCGAGGGCTACAAGGTCGAAACCTATACGGATGGCGCTTCCGCGCTCGAGGGCCTGCTGGCGCGCCCGCCGCACCTTGCGATCTTCGACATCAAGATGCCGCGCATGGACGGCATGGAACTGCTGCGGCGGCTTCGGCAGAAATCCGATCTGCCGGTGATCTTCCTGACCTCCAAGGACGAGGAGATCGACGAGCTCTTCGGCCTGAAGATGGGCGCCGACGATTTCATCACGAAACCGTTCTCGCAGCGACTGCTGGTGGAGCGCGTCAAGGCGATCCTGCGCCGCGCACCGGCCCGCGACGCAGCCGCGGCCGGGGTCGCCGGCGCCGCCAAGAGCGCCGACGCGCCATCGCGCTCGCTGGAGCGCGGACAGCTGGTCATGGACCAGGAGCGCCACACCTGCACCTGGAAGAGCGAACCGGTCACCCTCACGGTCACCGAATTTCTCATCCTGCATTCGCTGGCACAGCGCCCCGGCGTCGTGAAGAGCCGCGACGCGCTGATGGATGCCGCCTATGACGAACAGGTCTATGTCGACGACCGGACGATCGACAGCCACATCAAGCGGCTTCGCAAGAAGTTCAAGATGGTCGACGTCGACTTCGATATGATCGAGACGCTCTATGGCGTTGGCTATCGCTTCCGCGAGTCCGCCTGAGGCGGTGCCGCTGCATGTTTCCTTAAATCCTAGCCGATTTAAGGATAAAAACATGCAGCAATTCAAAGTGCTACAGCGACCTTTGTGCGTCTGATGAGACGCACGGCGCTGTAGCGGGGCTTGCCTTCGCCCCTATTGTGGATCATTGAGAACCGGCGCGGCGGCCGAAGCGGATCGCAGCTCACGACTGGCCGCGCCGCGGGCTACTGCATATCTCCTTGAATCGCCTTGGATTGAAGGAGAAAGACATGCAGCAGCTCAAAGTGCTTCAGCGACCTTTGCGTGCCTGATTAGGGCGCGCGGCGCTGCAGGATCATAGCTGCGAGCGATTCCGCCGGACAAGGCGGGTTTCGGCGGAAGGCAGCGCAATTGACCTCGAGCCGGGGAGCTCGTTGCTCGCTCGCGGAAACGGCGGCCGGCGGGAGACATTCCGAGCGCAGCAGAGGCAGCTCGGCCCCAGGCGGTCGCGCAAATGAAACGGGCGGCGAATATTTCGTCGTGGGAGCGGAAGACTTGGTAGAAGTCTTGCAGGGCGAGATCGAAGATTCGGACGGGCGGTCGTCGGCGCTGCGTGGAAGGCGCCGGTGGGCGCATCCGTTCACGCTGATCCGCAGGCTGTTCGGCAACGCCGTCTTCTCCAGCCTGACGCGGCGCATCGTCTTCTTCAACCTCGTCGCGCTCGTCGTTCTGGTCGGCGGGATCATGTACCTGAACCAATTCCGCGAGGGTCTCATCGACGCCCGCGTGGAAAGCCTGCTGACGCAAGGCGAGATCATCGCCGGCGCCATCTCCGCTTCGGCGTCGGTCGACACCAACTCGATCACCATCGATCCGCAAAAACTGCTCGAACTGCAGGCCGGCGAAAGCATAACTCCACTGCCGAGCGACGAGGACCTGGAATTCCCGATCATCCAGGAGCGGGTCGCGCCGGTCCTCAGGCGGCTGATCTCGCCGACCCGCACCCGCGCCCGCCTGTTCGATGCCGACGCCGACCTGCTGCTCGACTCGCGCCATCTCTATAGCGGCGGCCAGGTGCTGCGTTTCGACCTCCCGCCCGTCGATCCGGAGACGTCGAGCGTTTCGGAGAAGATCGGCACCTGGTTCAACCGCTTGCTGCAGCCGGGCGACCTGCCGCTCTACAAGGAGCCGCCGGGCGGCAATGGCTCGATCTATCCGGAGGTGATGAATGCGCTGACCGGCGTGCGTGGCGCGGTGGTGCGCGTCACCGAGAAGGGCGAGCTGATCGTCTCCGTGGCGGTGCCGGTGCAGCGCTTCCGCGCCGTGCTCGGCGTGTTGCTGCTCTCCACCCAGGCGGGCGACATCGACAAGATCGTCCATGCGGAACGCCTGGCGATCATCCGCGTCTTCGGGGTGGCGGCGCTCGTCAACGTCATCCTGTCGCTGCTCCTGTCGTCGACGATCGCCAATCCCTTGCGCAGGCTGTCGGCCGCCGCCATCCGGGTGCGCCGCGGCGGCGCCAAGGAGCGCGAGGAAATCCCGGATTTCTCCTCCCGCCAGGACGAAATCGGCAATCTCTCGGTGGCGCTCCGGGAAATGACGACGGCGCTCTACGACCGCATCGCGGCGATCGAGGCCTTCGCCGCCGACGTCAGCCACGAGCTCAAGAACCCGCTTACCTCGCTCAGGAGCGCCGTCGAGACGCTGCCGCTGGCGCGCACCGACGACTCGAAGAAGCGGCTCCTCGACATCATCCAGCACGACGTCCGTCGCCTCGACCGGCTGATCAGCGACATTTCCGACGCCTCGCGGCTCGATGCCGAACTGGCGCGCAGCGATGCCAAGAAGATCGACCTCGAGAAACTGCTCGGCGACCTCGTCGACATTTCCCGACAGATTCGCGGCAAGAAGAAGCCCGTGCTGCTCGACTTCGTCGTCGACCGCAAGGACAATCCGAAGGCGAACTTCATCGTCAGCGGCTACGACCTGCGCATCGGCCAGATCATCACCAACCTCATCGAGAACGCCCGCTCCTTCGTGCCGGAGCCGAACGGCCGGATCATCCTGCGCCTGGCCCGCTCGCGGTCGCGCTGCCTTGTCTATGTCGAGGACAACGGACCCGGCATCCAGGCGGAAGACATCGACCGGATCTTCGAGCGCTTCTACACGGACCGACCGGAAGGCGAGGATTTCGGTCAGAATTCCGGTCTCGGCCTGTCGATTTCGCGCCAGATCGCCGAGGCGCATGGCGGCACGCTCAAGGCGGAAAACATCGTCGGCCGGGGCGGCGAGGTGACCGGTGCCCGCTTCATCCTCGCCCTCCCAGCCGAGCCGCACGCGTGACGACGCCAATCTGCAACATCCACGGTACCGCCATGGTGCTCGGCGCGACCGGCTTCCTCGTCACCGGCCCTTCCCGATCGGGAAAATCTGCCCTGGCGCTCGCCTTGATTTCCGAGGTCAGGCGCCGCGGCCGCTTCGCGGCGCTCATTGCCGACGACCGGGTCGACCTCACGCTTGCGAACGAGCGGATCGTGGCGCGCTGCCCCGCATCGATCCGCGGGCTGATCGAGATCCGTGGCAGCGGCATTGCTGAAGTCGAAACTCTGCCCGCCTGCGTCCTCGAATGGGCGATCCTGCCGGTGCGCGCGCCATTCGATCCGCGCCTGCCTCCGGAACAGGAGGAACTGAAGCTTGAGATCGGGCGAAGTCTGCCGATGCTGCGTCTTCCGATTGAAACTCCGCTCGGGCCGGTCGATGCACTCGCGGCATTGCTGCCGCAAAAACTAGGTCTTTAGCCTTAATGAGAGGCAGGTCGGCTGCTTTTTCGGCATTTTTGGCTTGCACTTCAGCTTTTCCTTGCCAAGATGGCCGCCCCAACAGGTGGACGAAATTGCTGCATTGCGATATCTGACCATCGACGAGTTGCACTGCAGTTGGAGCAAAGATACCCATGATCGGACTTGTGCTTGTCACCCATGGCAAGCTGGCGGATGAGTTTCGGCTTGCCTTGGAGCATGTCGTCGGTCCGCAAAAAGCTATCGAGACGGTGTGCATCGGCCCCGAGGACGACATGGACCAGCGGCGTCAGGATATCCTCGACGCGGTCGAAGGTGCCGACGAAGGCAACGGCGTGATCATCCTGACCGACATGTTCGGCGGCACGCCCTCCAATCTCGCTATTTCCGTGATGCGCAGCGGCGTCGTCGAGGTGATTGCCGGCGTCAACCTGCCGATGCTGATCAAGCTCGCCGGCGTCCGGGGCGAAAGCGACATGGACAAGGCCCTTGTCGAGGCTTCCGAGGCGGGCCGCAAATACATCAATGTCGCCAGCCGCGTCCTGAGTGGCAAATAATGGACCACCTCTCCGACACGGCGCTGACGCGCGAGCTGCTGATCGTCAACAAGCGCGGCCTGCATGCGCGGGCCTCGGCGAAATTCGTGCAGACGGTCGAGGCCTACGATGCCGAGATCACCGTCTCCAAGGACGGCATGACCGTCGGCGGAACGTCGATCATGGGGCTGATGATGCTGGCGGCCAGCACCGGCTGCACGGTCTTCGTGACTGCCAGCGGCAACCAGGCCGAAGAGGCTCTGAACGCCCTCGACGCGCTGGTGCGCGACAAGTTCGGCGAAGAGATGTGAAATCCGTTTCGGCGATATGCTGCAAGGTGGCCGGCAGGTCGGATGAGGGGCCGCTCCGAGCCGAACCGAATGCAGCTGATATAAACATATAAAGACCTCTTTATATGTTAGTTGCCCTCCCCTCTGATTCCTGATAGACCGGGCGCACTCTCCCCGTCAGCTTGAAGCGCGGGAGGCATTGTCATGCCGCGGAACACGACGCGGCGCGCCCAAGGAACCAGCCTGGAGAACTCCATGACCGCAACTCAGGACTATATTGTCGCCGACATCGGGCTTGCCGATTTCGGCCGCAAGGAAATCGCCATCGCCGAAACGGAAATGCCGGGCCTGATGGCCTGCCGCGAGGAGTTCGGCGCATCGAAGCCGCTGAAGGGCGCGCGGATTACCGGCTCGCTGCACATGACCATCCAAACCGCCGTCCTGATCGAGACGCTGGTGGCGCTCGGCGCGGAGGTCCGCTGGGCGTCCTGCAACATCTTCTCGACGCAGGACCATGCCGCAGCGGCGATCGCTGCAAGCGGCGTCCCGGTCTTCGCCATCAAGGGTGAGACCCTCGAGGAATACTGGACCTATACCGACAAGATCTTCCAGTGGGCCGATGGCGGCGTCTCCAACATGATCCTCGATGATGGCGGCGACGCCACCATGTACATCCTGCTCGGCGCCCGCGCCGAAGCCGGCGAGAACGTGCTGACCAACCCCGGCTCGGAGGAAGAAGAAATCCTCTTCGCCCAGATCAAGAAGCGGCTTGCCGCCTCGCCGGGCTGGTTCACCAAGCAGCGCGACGCCATCAAGGGCGTGACCGAAGAGACGACCACCGGCGTCAACCGCCTCTACCAGCTCCAGGCCAAGGGCCTGCTGCCCTTCCCGGCAATCAACGTCAACGACAGCGTCACCAAGTCGAAGTTCGACAACAAGTACGGCTGCAAGGAATCGCTCGTCGACGGCATTCGTCGCGGCACCGACGTGATGATGGCCGGCAAGGTCGCCGTGGTCTGCGGCTATGGCGATGTCGGCAAGGGCTCGGCCGCCTCGCTGCAGGGCGCCGGCGCCCGCGTCAAGGTCACCGAGATCGACCCGATCTGCGCCCTGCAGGCCGCCATGGACGGCTATGAAGTGGTGCAGCTCGAGGACGTCGTCTCGACCGCCGACATCTTCATCACCACCACCGGCAACAAGGACGTCATCCGCATCGAGCACATGCGCGCGATGAAGGACATGGCGATCGTCGGCAATATCGGCCACTTCGACAACGAAATCCAGGTTTCCGCGCTCCGGAACCTCAAGTGGACCAACGTCAAGCCGCAGGTCGACCTGATCGAGTTCCCGAAGGGCAACCGGCTGATCCTGCTTTCGGAAGGCCGCCTCCTGAATCTCGGCAACGCCACCGGCCACCCGTCCTTCGTCATGTCGGCCTCCTTCTCCAACCAGGTGCTGGCGCAGATCGAGCTCTTTACCAAGGGCGGCAACTACAAGAACGAAGTCTACATCCTGCCGAAGCAGCTCGACGAGAAGGTCGCCCGCCTGCATCTCGCCAAGCTCGGCGCCAGGCTGACCGAGCTTTCGGAAGAGCAGGCCGGTTATATCGGCGTGAAGCCGCAGGGTCCGTTCAAGGCCGAACACTACCGGTACTAATCCTTACCCGGGAAATCCACAACATCTTGTGGCCGCGATCTTGACAAGAGATCGCGGCCGCTTTTTTGGGCCACGCACTTTGCGGCGAATCTTCAAAGAAGTATTGTTTAAGTCATTGATTCGTGACGCTGGTGCGGATTTTCAGTCGAAGGATTGAAGAGCGGCATGGTGCGGGGCCTGCAGCGTTGTGCGTCTTTCCAGACGCACAAAAGTCGCTGTAGCACTTTGGATGCTGCATGTTTTTATCCTTGAATCGGCGATTTAAGGAAACATGCAGTGGCGTTGCGAGCGGGGATGTCTTGTCGGAAGCGGCAAACAGACGGAGACAGACCGGGGATGCAATCGGAACGGACGCAAACCCTCCTCGAGGGTTTCGGGCATGGCGACGCGCGGTCGGCAGCACTTTGCGGATCAACGGGGACGGCGCCATGAAAAGAGAACGAGCCAGCTTTTTCGGCGACGGCCGCAAGGCTTCCCGGCTGATGCGGCGCCTGCTCGCCGGCACGACCCTTCTTGCGGCAACCGATGCGGCCGCCCAGGCTTCCGCTCCGGTCGCCAGATCGATTTTCGGCACGTCCGAAGTCGTGACCTTTTCCGTGCTGATCGGGGTGATCTCCGCAGCCATGCTTTCGGCAATCTGGCTGATCCGCCAGCGCGGCAACATCGAAGCGGAGAATCGTGCGCTGCGCGCCGATCTTTCGGACGCCAACCAGCGGATTTCCCGTTTCCAGGCGCTGATTGCCGACAAGAACCGGCGGATCGTCGTCTGGGACGGTCTGGCGGAGCGCCCGGAATTCCTCGGACAGCTTCCGCTCGAGACCGGCGCGCCGCAAGACGACCGGGATTTTCTTGCCTTCGGCCGCTGGATCAAGCCGCAATCGGCGGGCCAGCTCGAGAAAGCGATCGAGGCCTTGCGCGCCCAGGCGCAAAGCTTCGACCTGGTGCTCGAAACGCAGCGCAACGAGGTGCTGGAGGCGCAGGGCCGCGTCTCGGGCGGACGCGCCTTCGTGCGCTTCATCGCGCTCAACAATCTGCGGGCTGAGCTCGCCGAGCTGAAGCTCGATCGCGACCAGTTGCATGTCTCGCTCTCGACCTTCCGCACCCTTCTCGATGCGATCGACCTGCCGGTCTGGCAGCGCGGCGCGGACGGCAAACTCGAATGGGTCAACGAGGCCTATGCCGAGGCGGTCGACGCGCGCAGCCCGGCAGCGGCGGCCTCCGAGGGGCGCGAATTGCTGGCGACCGCGGCGCGCGAAAAAATCCGCGCCGTCTCGAGCTTCGAAACGCCCTTCCGCGACAAGCTCTCCACCGTCGTCAAGGGCAACCGGACCTTCTTCGACGTCGTCGATGCCCGCACGCACGCCGGCTCGGCGGGCATCGCCATCGACGTTTCGGGCATCGAAGCAGTGCGCGAGGAACTGGCGCGCACCTTGAAGAGCCACGCCGAAACGCTCGACCACCTGGCAACGCCCGTGGCGATCTTCGACGGCAATCAGCGCCTGCAGTTCTACAACCAGGCTTTCCAGCGTCTCTGGGAACTGGACATGGGATTCCTGGAGCGCAAGCCGGACAATGGCGAAGTGCTCGACCGGCTGCGGGCCGGCAACAAGCTGCCGGAACAGCTGAACTGGAAGCAATGGAAGGCGAACGCGCTGTCGGTCTACCAGGCCCTCGACACGCAGTCCGACCTCTGGCACCTGCCGAACGGGCAGACCTTGCGCGTCTTCGCCACGGCGCGACCCCAAGGCGGCGCGACCTGGGTCTTCGAGAACCTGACCGAAAAAGTCGATCTCGAAATCCGCTACAACACGCTGGTGCAGGTTCAAGGCGAAACGATCGACCACCTTGCCGAGGGCGTCGCGGTGTTCGGGCCGGACGGCCGCATCCGGCTGTCCAATCCGGCCTTCCGGGCGATCTGGGGCATCAGCGAGGTGGAAGCGAAGCCCGGCACCCATATCCGCGCCGTCGAGCAGGCGTGCCTTTCCTCCTACGACCAGCCGGATGGCTGGAAGCGTTTCGCCCATATCATCACCAGCTTCGACGACGAGCGGCCGTCGAGCCGCGGCATCCTCGAGCTTCGCACCGGGCTGATCCTCGACTATGCGGTCATTCCACTGCCCAACGCCCAGACGATGCTGACCTTCGTCAACATCACCGACAGCGTGCGGGTCGAGCGGGCGCTGACGGAGAAGAACGAAGCCTTGCGCAAGGCCGATGCGCTGAAGAACGATTTCGTCCATCATGTTTCCTACGAGCTGCGCTCGCCGCTGACCAACATCATCGGCTTCGCCGACCTCCTGAAGACACCGGCCTTCGGCGCGCTCAACGACCGCCAGGCGGAATATGTCGATCACATCGCCACCTCCTCGGCGCTGCTGCTGACGATCGTCAACGACATTCTCGACCTTGCGACGGTGGATGCCGGCATCGTCGAGCTCGACATGTCCGAGGTGAACCTTCTGGACCTGCTCGACGACGTGGCGCAGCAGATGGCCGACAGGCTGACGGAGAGCGGCGCTTCGCTGCGAATCGATGCCGCCGACAATCTCGGACGCATCGTCGCGGACCAACAGCGGCTAAAGCAGGTCTTCATCAAGCTCTTGACCAATGCCGCCAATTTCGCACCCGACGGCAGCGCCATCGACCTCAAATGCCGGCGCGAAGGCGGCGATTTCGTCTTTTCGGTCAGCGACACCGGACCGGGCATCCCGCAGGACGTGCTGAACACCGTGTTCAACCGCTTCGAAAGCTACGGCCAGCGCGGCGGCGCCGGCCTCGGCCTGTCGATCGTCGAAAGTTTCGTCAGCCTGCATCACGGCACCGTCTCGATCCGCAGCAAGGAAGGCGAAGGCACCGAAGTCACCTGCCGCATCCCCTCCGCCGAAATGCCGAAGATCATCGCGGCGGAATAGTTTTTCGATGAAGTCTCTCGAACGCCTGCTGAAGGACGAAGCCGCGACGATCGAGCTCGGCGAAGACCTGGCGCTGGCCCTGAAAAAAGGCGATTGCGTCGGCCTCTCGGGCGACCTTGGGGCGGGCAAGTCGACCTTCGCGCGCGCCTTCCTCCGGGCGATGGCAGACGACGAAGGGCTCGAGGTGCCGAGCCCCACTTTCACCGTCGTGCAGAGCTACGAGCTTCGGATCCCCGTCGCGCATTTCGATCTCTACCGTCTCGCCGACGCTTCCGAGCTCGACGAACTCGGCTTCGACGAGGCGCTCGCGGAAGGCATCTGTCTTGTCGAATGGCCCGAGAAGGCCGCCGAAGCGTTGCCTGCCGAGCGTATCATGCTGAGCTTCACGCATGAGGGCGAAGGGCGGCGCGTCCGGATCACTGGGCCTGACGCGGCCTTCGAGCGGATCGCCCGTTCGCTTGCCATCCGGGCCTTCCTGTCGGATGCCGGTTATCCGCACGCAGGCCGACGGCACCTGAGCGGCGATGCCTCGGTGCGGGCCTATGAGCGGATCCACGACGGTGAGCCGGCGAAAATCATGATGGACGCGGCCAGGCACAAGCCCGGCCCGATCCTCCAGGACGGCAAATACTACCAGCAGCTCGCCCATATCGCCGAGGACGTCGTCCCCTTCGTCGCCATTTCCGAACTGTTGCGCCAACGCGGCTTCGCAGCACCGGCGATCTACGCCCGCGATCTCGACCTGGGACTGCTGCTCATCGAGGATCTGGGTGCCGAGGGCATTCTCGACGCCGAAGGCCGGCCCGTCGTCGAGCGCTATAGCGAGGCCGTGCGGCTGCTTGGCCGTCTCCATGCCGCGCCACCCGAGCGCGACATCGCGGTCGCCGACGGCATCGTCCATCACATTCCCGACTTCGACCGCACGGCAATCAAGATCGAGACGAGCCTGTTGATCGACTGGTACCTGCCCTGGAAGCGCGGACGGCCTGCATCGCACGCGGAGCGAAGCGAGTACTTCGCGATCTGGGACCGATTGATCGATAGTCTCGGCTCAACCGAAAAGAACCTGCTGCTGCGCGATTTCCACTCGCCCAACATCCTGTGGCGGGCGGAGCGCGATGGCCTCGACCGCATCGGCATCATCGATTTCCAGGACGCGATGATCGGGCCGACGGCTTACGACGTTGCCTCGCTGGTGCAGGACGCCCGCGTCACGATCGACCGCGAGCTGGCAGACAGGCTGATGGGCACCTACATCGCCGAGCGCAAGGCTTCCGGAAGCTTCGACGAGACGGCCTTCCTGCGCGACTGGCATATCATGGCGGCGCAGCGCAACTGCAAGCTCGCCGGCATCTGGGTGCGACTGAAAGAGCGCGACGGCAAGCCCGGCTACATGAAGCACATGCCGCGCACCTTCGGCTATCTTCAGCATGCACTGACGCATGAAGTGCTGACACCCTTGCGCGATTGGTGCATTAAGGCTGGAATCCTGGCTAGCGAATCAGCCAACTGACAGGAAATCATGTCGATCACCAATGCCATGGTGCTTGCGGCCGGACTGGGCACCCGCCTGCGGCCGATCACCGACACACTGCCGAAGCCACTCGTCCAGATCGCCGGCAAGCCGATGATCGACTACGTGCTGGACCTGCTCGCGGCCGCCGGCGTCACCAAGGCCGCCGTGAACGTCCACCACTTCGCCGACCAGATGGAGGCCCATCTCAGCCGGCGCGAGACGCCGCGCATCCTGGTTTCGGACGAGCGTGAGGCGCTGATGAATTCCGGCGGCGGGCTTGCCAAGGGGCTGAAGCTGCTCGACAACGGACCGGTGCTGGTGATGAATGCCGATCTCTTCTGGGTCGGCGAGAAGGCCGGGCAACCCTGCAACCTGCAGCGGCTCGCCGCCTTCTTCGATCCGGAGCGCATGGACATGGCGCTGCTCTGCGTGCGCCTGGAGGACACGACGGGGCACAACGGCAAGAAGGATTTTTCGCTGTCCGAGGAGGGGGCGCTGACGCGCTACGCGGACGGCATGGAAAATCCGGTGGTCTATGCGGGCGCAATCGCCATGGATTCACGGCTGTTCGCCGATGCCCCCACCGATGCCTTCAACCTCAATATCTATTTCGACCGGGCGATCGACAGAGGCCGTCTCTTCGGGCTGATGCTCGACGGCCAGTGGATGACCGTCGGCACGCCTGACGCCATCGAGGAGGCGGAGGCCGTGGTCCGGCGCTTCGAACCGGGAGGGTAGGGTGCCCGGACGAGCCTCCAACGTCTTCACGATTCCTGCCGGCCTGCCTTTCCTAAAGACGCTGGCGGAAAAACTCCTGGGCGGCGTGCTGACGCCGGACTTCCAATACGAATCGGCCGATCCGCTGGCGCTCGCCGGCGTGACGATCTTCGTGCCGACGCGGCGTGCGGCCCGCGTCCTGCGCTCGGAATTCGTCGACCTGCTCGGCGGCCGCTCGGCGATCCTGCCGGTGATCCGCCCGCTTGGCGAGACGGACGATGACAGCGGCTTCTTCGACGCCGAGATGCCGGCGATCCTCGATCTGGCGCCGCCGCTTTCCGGCACCCAACGGCTGATCGAGCTCGGCCGGCTGATCCTTGCCTGGCGCAACCGCCTGCCGCAGGTGGTCCTCGACATTCATGCCGAAAGCCCGCTGATCGCGCCGGCGAGCCCGGCCGATGCCATCTGGCTGGCGCGCAATCTCGCCGAGCTGATAGACGCGATCGAGACGGAGGAGCTCGACTGGGACGCGCTCGACGGGCTTGATGGCGGCGAGCATGCGCTCTGGTGGCAATTGACACTGGCCTTCCTGAAGATTGCCCGGATCTATTGGCCGGAACGGCTCGACGAACTCAAGCATTCCTCGCCGGCGCGGCATCGCAACGCGATGCTCAAAGCCGAAACACAGCGGATTGCCGCCGGCAAGGTAAGCGGGCCAATCATCATCGCCGGCTCGACCGGCTCGATCCCCGCGACCGCCGCCCTGATAGCCGCGGTGAAGACGCTGCCGAACGGCACGATCGTGCTTCCCGGCCTGGACCTCGTGATGAGCGAGACGGAATGGGAGCTTATCGCAGAGGTCGCCGCTTCAGGCCCGCCTGCAAGAGGCCCGGCAAGCCGCACCCATCCGCAGTATGGCTTCCACCGCTTTCTGAAGCGCATGCGCATCGAACGTCTCGACGTGCCGGTTTTGGGATCGCTCGACGATGACCTCGGTTATCGCGGCGCGGTGCTTTCGCGGGCGCTGCTCCCGGCCGAGGCCACTGACGGCTGGACTGAGGCGCGCGGCGGTTTCGAGCCGGAGAAGCTCCTTGCGGCCTTCGCCGACGTGGCGCTGATCGAGGCGGCGAACGAGCGCGAGGAGGCGGCCGCGATCGCCATTGCGCTGCGGCTGGCGCTCGAAGGCGACGAAGAGAGCCAGGCGGCGCTGATCACTCCGGATCGGGGACTGGCGCGGCGCGTCGGGGCGGAACTCGCCCGGTTCGGCATCGAAGCCGATGACTCCGCCGGCGTGCCGCTCTCGGCGACGTCGGCTGGCGCGCTGGCGCGGCTGCTGATCGAGGCGACCCTCAGACCCGACGATCCGGTGGCCCTGGTGGCGCTGCTCAAGCATCCGCTCGCCCGCTTCGGCCAGACGGCCGTAGATACCCGGCGGGCGGCCGACGTGCTGGAGCTTCTGGCGCTGCGCGGCGGCACCGACCTTTCCGATATCTCCGGCCTCGAAGCCGTGCTCGACAAGGCACTCGCCAGGCAGCGCACCGAGCGGCACCCGAGACCTTGGCGCCGCGGCATCGATCAAGGCGATATCGCCCGCGCACGGGCACTTGCGGGGCGCATTTCAACGGCCGTCGAGCCGCTGACCAGCACCAACGCCGGCGGGTCGGAAGGTGGCCGCCATCACTCCATGGTCCTGACCCTCGCCGACTGGGCGGAACGTACCGGTCGGGCGCTGGAGGCTGTCGCCATCGACGAGCGCGGCAGCCTCGGCGAGCTTTGGGGGTCGGAAGCCGGCGAAGCATTGGCAACGCTTCTGCGAAGCATCATCGAGACCGACGGGCAGATGGAGGCCGACGGACGGCAATGGTGCGATATCGTCGTGGCGCTTGCCGCCAGCGAAGCGGTCAAACCGCGATCGATGCGACACCCGCGCGTCTTCATCTTCGGGGCGCTGGAATCGCGCCTGCAAAGCGTCGATCTCGTCGTGCTGGGCGGCCTGAACGAGGGCACCTGGCCGGGACAGACCTCCAACGACCCTTTCCTGTCGCGGACGATGAAGTCGGGCATCGGCCTCGAACCGCCGGAGCGGCGCATCGGTCAGCTCGCCCATGATTTCCAGATGGCCTGCGGAACGCGCCGTCTGATTCTTTCCCGCTCCATGCGCCAGGGCTCCGCGCCGACCGTCGCCTCGCGATGGGTGCAGCGGCTGCAGGCGCTTGGCGGCAAAACTTTGACCGAACAGCTCAAGGCGAATGGCGCCAGCTATCTTCACTGGATGCGCATCCTAGACGGCGGCGAGCGCCAGCCGCTCAGCGAGCGGCCGCAGCCGAAGCCGCCAGTCGAGTTGCAGCCACGCAAATACTCCTTCAGCGAGGTGACCAAGCTTCGCCGCGACCCCTATTCCATCTATGCGCGCCGCATCTTGCGGCTGGAGCCGATCGATTCCTTCAACCGTGATCCGGGCGCCGCCGAACGCGGCCTGCTCTACCACCGGATCGTCGACCGCTTCGTCAAGGGCGGTTTCGACCCCGCCTCCGGCGATGGGGAAGAGGCGATGGTGCGACTGATCCGGGAAGCCTTCGACGAGGAGCAACTCCCGGCTCACATCGACACGATCTGGCGGCCGCGCTTCGAGGCGGTGGCAAGGGCGTTTCTTTCCTGGGAGCGGGAGCGCCGGCACACGATCGTCAGGTCCTTCACCGAGGCTCCTGCCGCGATGGATGTCGGTGTCTCGGACATCAGACTGACCGGGATCGCCGATCGGCTCGACCGGCTGGCGAACGGTACGGTCGACATCATCGATTACAAGACGGGCTCCAGCCCTTCGGCGAAGGAAGCGCGGGCGCTGCTCGACCCGCAGCTCGCGCTCGAGGCGGCGGCGCTCAAGGCGGGCGCCTTCGGCACGATCGGGCCGGCCCGGCCGCATGCGCTGCGCTATGTTCGCCTCAAGCCCGGCAGCCGCTTTGCCGTCGACACGGTCAACAACGAGAACAGCAAGTCGAGGGAGACCAAAACCGCCGAGCAACTGGCAGAGGAATCGCTTGCCGAACTGAGGAAGCTGCTCGCCGCGCTGACCAGCGGAAAATACGGCTTCGCCTCGCGCCTGATCGTCCAGAAGGAACGGGACTACGGCGGTGAATACGACCACCTGGCACGCGTCGCGGAATGGGCGACGGCCGACGGGGAGGACGACGATGAGGAATGACACCTTCGGGACGGAGGAGAGGACGCCCAAGGCGTGGCTCGACTGGACGACGGAGCGCCAGTCGCTCGCCTCCGACCCGGCCCGATCGGCCTGGGTGTCGGCCAATGCCGGCTCCGGCAAGACGCATGTGCTGACGCAGCGGGTCATCCGGCTGCTGCTCGCCGGGTGCCGGCCATCCGCGATCCTCTGCCTGACCTATACGAAGGCGGCGGCTTCCGAGATGTCGAACCGCATCTTCGAGCGCCTCGCCGAATGGGCGACGCTCGATGATGCCGCGCTTGAAAAACGGATCGAGACGATCGAGGGCAAACGGCCTCCCCTTGCGAAGATCCACGAAGCCCGGCGGCTTTTTGCAAAGGCGCTCGAAACGCCCGGCGGGCTGAAGATCCAGACGATCCACGCCTTCTCCGAGGCCTTGCTGCACCAATTTCCGCTCGAAGCCAACGTGGCGGGACATTTTTCGGTCCTCGACGATCGTGCCGCGGCTGTGTTGCTTGCCGATGCGCGCCGCGCCCTGCTGAGCGCGACGGCCGCCGAGGGCGAGACCGAGCTTGCCGAGGCCTTCGCAACGGTCCTCGATCTCGCCGACGATACCGGCCTTGAAAAACTGCTTCAGGCGATCGTCGCAAACCGCGCGCCCATCCAGGCCTTTCTCGACCACGCCTCCGCGCAAAGCGGGCGCGAACGGCAACTGCGTGCGGCGCTTGGCCTTGCTCCGACGGAATCGGCCGAGAGCGTCATGGCCGGCGCCTGGCCGCTGGCCGGTCTGAACGGCGCTGCGCTTGAGCAATATATCGGGCTCGCGCTCAGCCTCGGCGGCGCGAAACCCGTCGAAATCGCCGAGGGCCTGAAGGCAGCCTGCAAGGTCAAGGACGCGGAGGAGCGCTTCGCCTCGCTGCTGAGCGTGTTCTTCAACGGCGGCGGCAAGCCGAAGGCCGAGTCTGCCTTCTTCAACAAGGCGATGCTGGCGCAGGCGCCGCATCTCGCACCGCTGATCGACGAAGCACGCCAACACATCGTCTCAACTGCCGATCGCCTCAGCATCGTGCGCATGTATGAGGCGACGCGGGCGGCACTGATCCTCGCGGAAAGGCTCAACGGGGATTACGAAGACCTCAAGAAGCGGCGCAGCCAGCTCGATTTCGAGGACCTGATCAACCGCACGGCCGCGCTGCTTTCGCGCAGCGACGTCGGCGCCTGGGTCCACTACAAGCTCGACCAGGGCATCGACCATATCCTCGTCGACGAGGCGCAGGACACCAGCCCGGCGCAATGGACGATCATCCAGGCGCTCGCCGCCGATTTCTTCGCCGGCGAAACAGCGCGGGCCGACGACCGGACGATCTTTGCGGTCGGCGACGAGAAGCAGTCGATCTATTCCTTCCAGGGCGCTCGGCCGGAGCGCTTTTCGCGCGAAAGCGTGCTGACCGAGCGTCGGGTCCGCGCCGGCAACAAGTATTTCAGCCCGATCCGGCTGCAGCTCTCCTTCCGCTCCACCCTCGACGTGCTTTCCGCAGTCGACACGGTCTTTGCCAACCCGGGCAATGCCAAAGGCCTGAGCGCCAGGAACGAGGCAATCGTCCATGCCTCGAACCGCATCGGCCACCCCGGAGCGGTCGACATCTGGGACATCATCGCGCCCGAGCCGACCACCTCCGAAGACGACTGGACGGCACCCTTCGACGCGACGCCCGAGCGGGCCCCGGTCAACATTCTCGCCCGGCGGATCGCGGCCGTGCTCGAAGACTGGATCGGCAAGGAGACCGTGATCGAGAAGGGCGTCCGGCGGCCGATGCGGCCCGGCGACGTCATCGTGCTGGTGCGCAAGCGCGATGCCTTCGTCAACGCGCTGACGCGGGCGCTGAAGCGCCGCGGCAACATTCCAGTCGCCGGTGCCGACAGGCTGGTACTGACCAACCACATCGCCATCCAGGATCTCCTGGCGCTCGGCCGCTTCGTGCTCCTGCCCGAAGATGACCTGTCGCTCGCCGCACTGCTGAAAAGCCCGCTCGTCAATCTCGGCGAGGACGACGTCTTCGACCTGGCGGCGCGGCGGGCGGAGGGCGAAAGCCTCTGGCAGCGGCTGCAGCAGCTCGGTGCGGAGGAAAAAAGCCGATATTGCCGCGTCGTGCGGATCCTCGCCGGCTATGGCGAACTTGCCCGCGATCTGCTGCCGCACGACTTCTACGCCCGGGTGCTCGGCGCCCATGGCGGCCGACGTGCCTTCCTGGCGCGGCTCGGCAGCGAGGTCAGCGACATTCTCGACGAATTCCTCACCTTCGCGCTCGACCACGAGCGGAGCGGCCTGCCCGGCCTGCAGGCCTTCATCTCGACGCTCGAGATCGAAGCGCCGACCGTCAAGCGCGAGCAGGACAAGGAACGCGACGAGGTGCGCGTCATGACCGTGCACGCCGCCAAGGGGCTCGAGGCACCGGTGGTCTTCCTGGTCGACGGCGGCGGCGAGGCATTCGTACGCCAGCAGGTCTCGGACCTGCGCCTCCTGGAGAAGCCGCAGGCCGGCGGCGCTCCGGTCATCGTGCCGGTCTGGCGGGCGCCCGGCTCGGCGTCCAATTCGCTGATCGCCGCCGACAACGAGCGGCTGAAGCGGCTGGCGGAGGAAGAGTATCGCCGCCTCCTCTATGTCGGCATGACACGGGCGGCGGATCGGCTGATCGTCTGCGGTTATCGCGGCCAGCGGCAGAACCTCGATACCTGGCATGCCATGGTCCAGGGGACGCTGGCGCACGATCCGAAAGGCAGGGCGGTGCCGACGGACTTTTCAGCCGGCGGCGAAGAATGGACGGGCCATGCCTGGCGTGAAGCGCCTGTGCCGGTAACCATCCCGGAGAGTGGCGACGCAAAGAGCAAGCCGGACGCGGCTGCGTCGATCCTGCCGCCGGCGCTCTTCACGCCCTTGCCGCCGCCGCGCCGCCTGCCGCGGCCGCTCGCCCCTTCTGGTACCAGCGTCGCCATCGACGATCCGGACCGGGAGGCGATCGTCGGCTCGGCGCTCTTTGCCGAGCAGGCCACGCCCAAATTCTCGATGCTGCGCGGCGCCATCCTGCACCGGCTGCTGCAGGTGCTCCCGACGATCGAGGAGGCTAAGCGCCGGGAGGCGGCGGAACGCTACCTTGGGCGCGCCGTGCCGGGCTGGCCGGAGACGGAGCGGCGGGCGCTGACCGCCGCCGTAATGGATGTGCTCGATCATACGGAACTGCAGCCGCTCTTCGGCGAACAGAGCCGAGCCGAAGTCTCCGTCATGGGAACGCTCAAGCTCGGGAGCCAGGAGTTCGCAATATCCGGCCGCCTCGACCGCCTGGCGATTGCCGGCGACACGGTGACGATCGCCGATTACAAGACCAATCGCGACGTGCCGGCCTCGGTCGACGACGTTCCGTCCGTCTACCGACGGCAGCTCGCCATCTACCGTGATCTGCTGAAGCCGCTCTATCCCGGCAAGCAATTCCGCTCAGTGCTGATCTTCACGGAGGGTCCGGCCGTCCGGGTGCTTCCCGACACGATGCTGGATCGGAGCCTTGAAGAGCTCGCGACAAAGTGAGATACACGATATTGAAAATCCGGTGGCGAGGCCTCACATGAGGCACAACATCTGGACAATGCCATTCCGAAGGAGCAGCCGATGGCAACTGTAAAAGTCGATGCGTCCAATTTTCAGAAAGAAGTCCTGAATTCCGCCGAGCCGGTCGTCGTCGACTTCTGGGCCGAATGGTGCGGCCCGTGCAAAATGATCGCACCGAGCCTCGAAGAGATCGCCACCGAGCTTGCCGGCAAAGTCAAGGTTGCCAAGCTCAATATCGATGAAAACCCTGAACTGGCGGCCCAGTACGGCGTCCGCTCGATCCCGACGCTCGCCCTGTTCAAGGCCGGCGAAGTCGCCGACATCAAGGTCGGCGCGGCGCCGAAGACGGCGCTGAGCTCGTGGATTTCCAACGCCTCGGCTTGAAGCGCGGCGCAAGCAAGACCTGAAAGAGCCCGGCTTTGCCCGGGCTTTTTTTGGCCGCACTTGCGGTTGCCCTTGTCGGCCCGGTAATCTCTCGCTTGGCATCGTCATCCTCGGGCTTGACCCGAGGATCCAGGCGCAAGCGCCGGCTCCGGCATAACCGTTGTGCGATGCCACGAATGGTCGAATCATCGACTCAGTGAATACTCAGCAAAATCCTGTGCGTTTGATTGCTGGAATGCTGGCAGGATCGATCCTCGGGTCAAGCCCGAGGATGACGCCGGAGGGTGGCTGCGCCCTATCACCTCTACCGAGGTGGCGTGCCGTTGTCGGAAAGCACATCGCCGACGAGATAGAGGGAACCGCCGATCAGGATGCGTGGCGGCCCGGGATCCTCTTCGGTCAGTTCGGCTATAAGGCCGAGTGCTTCCGCAACCGAGGATGTGGCATTCGCCTCCAAGCCTGCGGCGGCGGCATCGGCGGCCAGTGCGACCGGATCGAGTCCCGCATCCGATCCGTGAATCGGCACGGTGAAGACCTGCTCGGCGAGATCGAGGAAGGCCTTGAAATAGCCGACCGGATCCTTGGTGTTGATCATGCCGATGATCAGGAAGAGCGGCCGCGGATCACGCTCCTCGAATGTGGCCATCGCTTCGGCGATCACCTGGCCGGCGCCGGGATTGTGGCCGCCGTCGATCCAGATTTCGGCGGCCGGCGGCCCGTAGTGCGCGAGCTTGCCGCCGGCAAGACGCTGCAGCCGCCCCGGCCACTCGACGCCCGCCAGGCCCTTCTCGATCGCCGCCTCGGGAACGTCGAATCCGGCCGCCCGGACGGCACGGATCGCCGCCGCGGCATTGGCATATTGGTGCCGGCCCGGCAGGCGCGGCAGCGGCAGGTCGGCAAGCCCGTTCTCGTCCTGGAAGATCAGCCTGCCGAACTCTTCATGCGCCATGAAATCCTGACCGTAGACGGACGTCGGGCAGCCGAGCCGTTCGGCGGTATCGACGAGCACGTCGCGCACGCCGTCTTCCTCCTGATGGCCGATCACCACCGGGCAGCCGCGCTTCATGATTCCGGCCTTTTCCGCGGCGATCAGTTCGACCCGGTCGCCGAGATAGGCCTGGTGGTCGAGCGAGATCGGCATGATGACGGAAACGGCCGGCCGGGCGATGACGTTGGTCGCATCGAAGCGACCGCCAAGACCGACCTCGAGGATCACGACATCGGCCGGATGCTCGGCGAACAGGACGAAGGTGACCGCCGTCAGGATTTCGAAGACGGTGATCTTCTGGCCGGCATTGGCTTCCGCCACGCGGCGTACCGCATCGGCGAGGACCGGGTCGCTGACAAGCGCACCCTTGCCGCCCTTGGCACCGAGCCGATAGCGTTCGTGCCAGTTCACCAGATGCGGCGATGTGTGCACATGGACGCTGAGGCCGGCCGCCTCGAGGATCGCCCGCGAAAACGCGGTGACGGAGCCCTTGCCGTTGGTACCGGCGACATGGATGATCGGCGGCAGGCGAGTCTCAGGGTTTCCCAGCGCCGCCAGCAGCCGCGTGATCCTGTCGAGCGACAGGTCGAAGCCCTTGGGATGGAGGGCAAGAAGCTTCTCGATCTCCTGCGCCGCCTCGCTGACCTGTGCCGCCGCCATGTTCCTGCCTCGAAAAAGATGATCCGCGCAGGATTCCTTAAAACGGAATCGCAGCAAATCAAAACACTTACAGCGACACCTGCGCCTCCGAACGGACGCGCAGCACTCAATGTGGTGTCGGATTGGGTCGGGCGGCGATCAGGCCCGGGCTGCGACCGGCAAGGCCGAAACCTGGGAGCCGCTTTCACGCCTTGCCGCCTCCACCGGCTTCTTCATCAGGATCTTCAGCACGCGCGCAAGGGTCGCCGGGAGGTCGTGGCGCTTGACGACCATGTCGACCATGCCGTGCTCCAGGAGGTATTCGGAGGTCTGGAAGCCGTCGGGCAGCTTCTCGCGCAGCGTCTGCTCGATGACCCGCTTGCCGGCAAAGCCGATCTCCGCACCGGGTTCGGCGAGGTGGATGTCGCCCAGCATCGCATAGGATGCGGTTACGCCACCGGTGGTGGGGTTGGTGAGCACGACGATATAGGGAAGCCCCGCTTCCTTTAGCAGGTTCACCGCGACCGTGGTGCGCGGAAGCTGCATCAGCGACAGGATGCCTTCCTGCATGCGGGCGCCACCCGAGGCCGGGAACATCACCAGCGGGCATTTTTCGGCAATCGCCTTCTCGAAGGCCCTGATGATCGCTTCGCCGGCCGCCATGCCGAGCGAGCCGCCGATGAAGTTGAACTCGTGCACGACCGCGACCAGCTTGACGCCCTGGACGAGGCCAAGGCCGGCGACGATCGTGTCCTCGAGCTCGGTCTTGGCGCGGCTGTCGCGCAGGCGGTCGAGATATTTCTTCGAATCGCGGAACTTCAGCGGATCCTGCGCCACCTTCGGCTGCGGCAGCGTTTCATAGATTCCACCATCGAAAAGATCTTTGAGACGGGCTCTGGCCGGCATCTTCATGTGATGGCCGGACTGCGGGATGACCCACTTGTTCTCTTCGAGATCGCGATGGAACACCATCTCGCCGGTTTCAGGGCACTTGATCCAGAGGTTCTCCGGAACTTCCCTGCGGCCAAGCATCGAATTGATCTTCGGCCGAACGTAGTTTGTGATCCAGTTCACTTAGTAGACTCCTGAAGCTGTCCTTCGGCTTCTGCGCGCCAATATGGGCGATTATTCGGCTGCTGCAAGGCGTGCCGCCCGCACCCCGGCCGAAAGGCCCCGAACCAGCGCCTCGACGCCCGGCACCGTCGCCTCGGTGACGCGGCCTTCTTCCGTCAAGCTCGAGGCGATCTGGTTGACGATCGCCGTCCCCACCACGACACCGTCGGCAGAGGCGCCGATCACCCGCGCATGCTCGGCGGTCTTGACGCCGAAACCGACGCAGACAGGCAGCGACGTGTGCGACTTGATCCGCGCCACCGCACCGGCGATCCGCGACGGATCGGGCAGAGCGGAACCGGTGATGCCGGTCATCGAGACGTAATAGACGAAACCGGAGGTATTTTCGAGAACCTTGGGCAGGCGGCGGTCGTCGGTCGTTGGCGTTGCCAGGCGGATGAAGCTGATGCCCTTCTTGAGCGCCGGGATGCACAGCTCGTCGTCCATTTCCGGCGGCAGATCGACGACGATCAGCCCGTCGACGCCGGCTTCGACGGCATCGTTCAAGAACCGCTCGACGCCATAGATATAGATCGGGTTGTAGTAGCCCATCAGCACGATAGGGGTGCGCTGGTCCTCGGCCCGGAAGCGGCGGGCGAGTTCGAGCGTCTTGGCAAGCGTCTGTCCGGCTTTGAGCGCGCGCTGGCCGGCGAGTTGGATCGCCGGGCCGTCGGCCATCGGATCGGAAAAGGGAACGCCGAGCTCGATCACGTCGGCGCCGGCCTTCGGCAGCGCCTGCATGATCGAAAGCGACGTCTCGAAATCGGGATCGCCGCCCATGAAATAAGTGACAAGAACTGGACGGCCCTCTGCCGCAACGTCGGCGAACCTCTGTTCCATGCGTGCGGTCATACTCGTTACTGCCCCATTCCCAGAATTTTGCCGACGGTGAAGATGTCCTTGTCGCCGCGACCGGAGAGATTCATCAGGATGATCTCGTCCTTGCCCATTTTCGGCGCGCGCTTGATGACCTCGGCGAGCGCATGCGACGGCTCGAGCGCCGGGATGATGCCTTCAAGGCGGGTCAACGTCTGGAAGGCTTCGAGCGCCTCATGGTCCATGATCGGCACATATTCGACCCGGCCGATATCGTTGAGCCAGGCATGTTCCGGACCGATGCCCGGATAATCGAGACCGGCCGAGATGGAGTGGCCTTCCTTGATCTGGCCGTCGCCGTCCTGAAGCAGGTAGGTGCGGTTGCCGTGCAGCACGCCCGGAGAGCCGGCGGTGATCGAGGCACAGTGCTCGTCGCCGTCCAGCCCCTTGCCGCCCGCTTCGACGCCGACGATCCTGACGCCGTCGTCGTCGAGGAAGGGATGGAAGATGCCGATCGCGTTGGAGCCGCCGCCGACCGCCGCAACGACGAGGTCGGGCAAGCGGCCCTCGGCCGCGAGAAGCTGTTCCTTGGCCTCCTGGCCGATGACCGCCTGGAAGTCGCGGACCATCTCCGGATAGGGGTGCGGGCCGGCGGCCGTGCCGATCAGGTAATAGGTGCTGTCGACATTCGTCACCCAGTCGCGCAGCGCCTCGTTCATGGCGTCCTTCAGTGTCCCATGACCGGCGGTCACCGGCTTCACCTCGGCGCCGAGAAGCTTCATGCGGAAGACGTTCGGCGCCTGGCGCTCGACGTCGGTGGCGCCCATGTAGACCACGCAGGGAAGCCCGAAGCGGGCCGCGACGGTTGCCGAAGCCACGCCGTGTTGGCCGGCGCCGGTCTCGGCAATGATACGGGTCTTGCCCATGCGCTTGGCCAAGAGGATCTGGCCGATGCAATTGTTGATCTTGTGCGAGCCGGTGTGGTTCAGCTCCTCGCGCTTGAAATAGATCTTCGCGCCGCCGAGCTCGGCCGTCAGGCGCTCGGCGAAATAGAGCGGGCTCGGACGCCCGATATAGTGGGCGCCGAGCTTCTCGAGCTCCGCCTTGAACACCGGGTCATTCTTTGCCTTGTTCCATTCGTCCTGGAGGTCAAGGATCAGCGGCATCAGGGTCTCGGCGACGAAACGGCCGCCGAAAATACCGAAACGGCCGTCCTCATCCGGTCCGGCCCTGAAGGAGTTCGGTTTTAGCGGCTGATTCACGTCTTGCTCCCTGATCGTGGCCGTACGGCTTCGGCGCGGCGGACCGCGTCGAAAAACGCATCCATGAGCTTCAAGTCCTTGACACCCGGGGCGCTCTCGACCCCGGAAGATGTATCGACGGCGCGCGCGCCGGTCAGCGCAAGAGCCTCGCCGATATTTTCTGCATTCAGTCCACCGGAAAGCATGTAATCGACGCTTCCGTCAAGCGCGTCGAGCAGTCTCCAGTCGAAAGAGACGCCGTTGCCGCCCGGCAGTTCGGATCCGGCCGGCGGCTTGGCATCGAAAAGGAATCGATCGACGATGCCGAGATAGGGGTCGATCCGGTCGAGATCGGACGCTTCGCGGATCGACAGCGCCTTCATGACCGGAAGACCATAGATCGCCTTGACGGTCAGCACCCTCTCCGGATCCTCGCCACCATGAAGCTGCAGGATGTCGGGCTTCAGGGCGGAAACGATCTCGTCGAGATCGTCATTGTCCGCGTCGACGGTGACGGCGACGATCTTCGCCCGGCCGCGAATGCGCTCGGCCAGCCGGCCGGCGTCGTCAGGCTCGATGTTGCGCGGGCTCTTGGGGAAGAAGATGAAGCCCGTGTGCGAAGCGCCGAGTGAAACGGCATGCTCGACGGCCTCCGCCGTCTTCAGCCCGCATATTTTCACGTCCATTTTCATGGGAAGCGACCTTGCACGAAATGCCGCGCGAGTCGAGCAAAACCGTTGCAGTGCAGGGCGTGATCTTTCATAAGCCGCGGACGTTTCCAGCTCGGACGATTTTATCCTACTGACGGAAAACGCGTCGGCCGGTGGGCTTGCCCCCCATCCCGCTGCCGCGACCTTCTCCCCGCGAGCGGGGAGAAGGGATATGCCGCACCGCAGAGGTCCCCTCTCCCCGCGCGCGGGGAGAGGGCTGGGGTGAGGGGCAATCTTAATCCTCTACGCGCGGGACCGCCCAACCCATCAGCATCGATCTCTTCTAACCAAAATCGATGGCGTGCAGCATGGTGCCGTTGCGCTTCAGCCAGCGCCTGGCCTCATTGGTGTCCGGGCAGAGCTTCTCACAAAGCGCCCAGAAATCCGGGCCGTGGTTCATCTCCTGAAGATGGGCGACCTCGTGGGCGGCGAGATAGGCGATCACCTTGGGCGGCGCCATGGTGATCCGCCAGGAAAAGCTCAAATCCCCGTCGGCGGAGCAGGAACCCCAGCGGCTGCGGGTATCCTTGAGGCTCAGCGAGCGCACCCGGCGGCCGATCCGGCCGGCATAGACGGCGACGAGACGCTCCAGTTCGAAGCGCGCCTCTTTCTTCAGGAAATCGGCAATCCGCCGCCGCAGATGCTCCTCGGCGCCGCCGACCCGCAGCACGGCCTCGTCATCGACGACCACCGCTTCGGTGAGGCCACGAAGCCGGCCGGTCCGCTCGATGCGATGGGCCACACCCCGGACAAAGATCGTTCCGCCGTGCTCGAGCTCGCTTTCGCCGGAGAAGCGCGCGAGCTTGGTCATCAGCCAGCCCTGATGGCGGGTGAGGAACGCGCTGACCTCGCGCTCCGGCAGGCCTTCCGGAACGGTGAGCTTCAGGGCCCGCCCGCCGGGCTCGATGCGCAACGTCATCCGCGTCGCGCGGGCGTTCTGCCGGATGGTCAAGGGAAGACGCTTGCCGGCCACCTCGATGTCGCGGGTGACATCGATGCGGGTTTCACTGCCACGGCGCCGCTTGAAGGAAGGGAACATGAGACCTTTCTAACCGATTCGCGGACCGGTAGCACATGGCTGTATGCGTCCGGCGTTTCATGTGAAACGCCGGACGCCGATTCCATTAGTTCGTCTCGAAGCCCGGTTCCGGACCGGGGCGGCCATTCTTGCGCTCGCGCATGAAGCGGTCGAATTCCTCCTGGTCCTTGGCGCGCCGGAGCTCGCGGACATAGGCGTCGAATTCCTCGCGCATTTCGTCAAGCTTGCGGCGCTCCTCGTCGAGGCGGGCAAGTTCCGCTTCGCGCCAGTCGTCGAAGGCGACGTTGCCAGTCCGGTGGTGAGTCCGGTGGTGAGCCCAGTGCGCCCGGTTGTTGCGGCGGAAGCCGGCGCACATGCGGTCCACGCTGTCGTTGGCGTCCTTCTTGAAGCTCTTCAGCTTGTCGCCAAAGAGGATGTAAGCGAGCATCGCCAGGCCGAGCGGCCAGAACACAATGAAACCGAGCACCATCAATGCAATGGTCGCAGGCGTCCAGTCCGGACGGATCAATGCAGATTGGTTCATCTTCAGTATTCCTCGCAGTCAGCGGGCCGCCCGTTGCGGCCCGGTGAAAACGATGTGGGAAAGCCCGGAGATGTCTGCAAGATGCGCCGCATGGGAATCGGGCAAACCCTTGACTCTGCGGCAGCAAATCGCTGCCGCAGAGCGCCCGAAAGAGATCAGGATCGGCCGCGCGACGTTGCGCTTACAGCGCCGCGCGTCTTTTCAGACGCGCAGAGGACGCTGTAACACTTTCGATCTACGCATCGTGCCTTCCGAAAATCGATTCCGATTTTCGGGCCAATGCGCTAGGCCGATTTGCCGCCCTTGATGATCTGCTTCACCGGGCTTGAGTGGCGCGAATGCTGGCGCTGGAACGCGACGATGCGTGGTGCAATCTCGCCGCGGAAGCGAGAGCCGTTGAAGACGCCGTAGTGGCCGACATCCGGCTGCATGTAGTGCTGGCGCATATGCTCCGGGATATTGCTGCAGATCGTCTGCGCCGCCTGGGTCTGGCCGAGACCGGAAATGTCGTCGTTCTCTCCCTCGACCGTCAGCAGTGCGGTTCTGCGGATCGCCGTCGGATCGACGCGCTTGCCGCGATGCATCATTTCGCCCTTCGGCAAAGCATGCTGCATGAACACCACCTGCACCGTCTGCAGGTAGAATTCCGCCGTCAGGTCCATGACTGCGAGATATTCGTCGTAGAAATCGCGGTGCTTGTCGGCGGCATCGCCGTCATTCTTGACGAGATGGGCGAAGAATTCCTTGTGGGCAACCAGATGGCGGTCGAGATTCATCGACATGAAGCCGGAGAGCTGCAGGAAGCCCGGATAGACCATGCGCATGAAGCCCGGCTGCGGCCACGGCACCGGCATGATGACGTTATCGCGGAACCATTCGACCGGCCGCTGCTCGGCCAACTGGTTGACGGCGGTCGGGTTGATGCGCGTGTCGATCGGGCCGCCCATCAGCGTCATGGTCGCCGGCGAGAGCGGGTCGTTGTCCGCCTCCATCAGGGCGACGGCGGCGAGAACCGGCACTGCCGGCTGGCAGACGCCGATGACATGGGTATCGGGGCCGAGGTGATGCAGGATCTGGATGACGTAGTCGATATAGTCGTCGAGGTCGAAGGTACCCTCGCTGAGCGGCACCATGCGGGCGTCCAGCCAGTCGGTGATGTAGATGTCGGAGTGAGGCAGCAGCGCCTCGACGGTACCGCGCAGCAGCGTCGCATAGTGGCCGGACATCGGTGCGACGAGCAGCACTTTCGGATCCGCCGCCCGCCCCTTCGGCAGCGACCGTTCGAAATGGATGAGGTTGCAGAAGGGCGCCCGCCAGACGATCTTCTCGCGGACCGGCACCGTCTGGCCGTCGACAATCGTCTCGGGCAGGCCGAATTCCGGCTTGCCGTAGCGTCGCGTGGCCCGTTCGAAGACTTCCAGCCCCGCGGCCGCGGCGCGGCCGAAATAGGTGTGCGAGACCGGATTCATCGGATTCTTGAAGGCCAGCCGCATGGCATCCGCCGCCGTGCGCCACGGTGCCATCATGGCATGGTTCATTTCGTAAAGCTGGTAGAACATGGGACGCGTACCCCTTGTTTCAATCAATCCCGGCGCCGCTCCCAGGTCCGACGCAAGCCTTGCGAGTGTTTGTCTTGGTGTCCGCAATCGCTTGCAGACTACCACTTTTCTTGTGCAGTGCAACAAAAAGACCCCCATGCATTTGGGGCCATTTTGTGCAGGGAATCATATTACTAATATATTGAGATAACATTGCGCGGGCCTGTCGCGCTATGACGTTCGTACCTCAGGCCGCCGAAATTCCGTAGAAACGGGCCGCCGTCCCCAGGAAAATCGCCTGCCGTTCAGCTTCCGAGCAGGTCGCGGTCAACGCCTGGGCCGCAGCGAACCACTCTGCATAGTCGGCATCGAGCAATACAACCGGCCAATCGCTGCCGAACATGACCCGCTCGGCCCCGAACGCGCCGATGAGATGCGTGGCATAGGGATGCAAACGTTCAACGGACCAGTTCCCGCCTGCCTCGGTGACGAGCCCCGACAGCTTGACGTGGACATTGGGGCGGCGGGCGAGCGCCGCCATATCCGTCGCCCAAGGCTCCAGCCGGCCTTCGGCAATGAACGGCTTGGCGCCGTGATCGACGACGATCGGGAGGTTCGGCAGGCGGTCGGCGAGCGCGGCGATCACCGGCAGGTGGCGCGGCTGGATGAGCGCGTCGAAACGGAGATCCATGTGCGGCAGCATCTCGAGCGTCGCGATCGCTTCCGGCCGCAGGATCCAGGCGGTCTCGGCGATGCCTTGCAGCATCGGCCGGATTCCCCTGAACTTCGGATGCCCTTTCAGTCGCTGAAGCTCGGAGCCGGCGCTGGAACCGAGAATGTCGACCCAGCCGACCACTGCCGCAACCGTTTCTTCGCGTGCGGCGATCTCGAGCAGGAAGTCGGTCTCGGCGACATTCGGCGCTGCCTGGACGAGGACGGTGCTGCCGATGCCCGCAGCCGTGAGGTGCGGCTTCAGGTCGTCCGGCCCGAAGTCGCGAAAGATGGGTCGAAGATCCGGACCGGGCCAGTCGTTGTGGCCGAGACCGAGCGTCCAGTAATGCTGGTGCGAATCGATGAAGTTCATGTGGCACCGACCGTGATGACCGCCTTCACGAGCCCCGCCTTGTCGTGCGCCCAACGCGGCAGGTCGTGCACGGCCTGGCCGAGGGTCGTCCTGTGTGTGACGAGCTTATCCACCGGCACCAGGCCGTTGCCGATCGAGGCGATGACGTGATCGAAATCCTCGCGCGTCGCATTGCGGCTCGCCACCAGTGTCATCTCGCGCTTGTGGAACTCCGGGTCGGAAAAGCGGATGTCGTTCTTCACGACGCTGACGAACACCAGGGTTCCGCCGTGCGCGACATGGGTAAAGGACCGTTCCATCGAGATGACATTGCCGGTGGCGTCGAAGACGACGTCGAAGCCGTTACCGTCCGTTGCTTCGCCAATGGCATTTTCCAGCCCCTCGCCGGCCAGAAGGCCGCCCGGAAAGCCGAGCTCGTCCGCGGCGAAGGCCAATCGCTCGGCGCTGGTGTCCAGGAGCGTCACCTCGTGTCCGGCGATCCGGGAAAAGATCGCCGTTCCGAGACCGATCGGACCGGCACCGATCACCAGCGACCGGGCACCGGGCGCCATGCCGGATCGCCGGACGGCATGCGCGCCGATCGCCAAAAACTCGACCGTCGCGGCGGACTCGGGAGAAAGACCGTTCGCCGGATAGAGGTTCCGTTCCGGCATGAGGATCTCTTCGCAGAAGGCGCCATCGGTGTGAACGCCGAGAACCCGGATCGCCGTGCAACAATTGGGCTTGCCCTTGCGGCAGGCGGCGCAGGTTTCGCAGGAGATGTAGGGATTGACGACCACCAAAGTTCCCGGCGTCAGCCGGGAGCCCGGGCCGGTCTCGACCACGGTCGCGGAGATCTCGTGGCCCATGACGCGCGGATATTCGAGGAAGGGGTGCTTGCCTTCGAAGATATGATAGTCGGTACCGCAGATGCCGACCCGGCGAACGGCAAGGCGGACCCAACCCGCGGCGGGCGCCGACGGGCCGGGGCGTTCGGTGATTTCAAGGCGACCGGGTTCTGAACAGACGACAGCTTTCATGGGGCGTTCCGTAGCTTGATGTTCGCGGTTCCGGCCGGCTTTGGCCAAGCGCTATTCAACGCGACCCGCGGCGTCGCAACTGGTCGAAATAGACGATCACGATGATCAGCAGACCGGTGATGATGCGTTGCCAGAAGGAATTGACGTTCAACAGGTTGGCGCCGTTGTTGATCGTCGCCAGGATGAAGGCGCCGAGCAGCGGCCCGTGCACGGAACCGACGGCCCCGAACAGGCTGGTGCCGCCGATGACCGACGAGGCGATCGCCTGCAGTTCCCAGCCCTCCGCCTGCGTGGCGTTGCCGATGCCGATGCGCGAGGCGAGCAGCAGGCCGACAAAGGCGGCGCAGGTCGACGACAGGATATAGGCGAGATAGATCGTCCGGTTGACGTTGACGCCGGAAAGGCGGGCCGCCTCGCTGTTCGAGCCGACGGCGAAGAGATAGCGGCCGAAACGGCTCAGATGCAGGAAGACGTAGGCCGGAACCGCGACGACGATCACCATCCAGAAGAGGCTCGGGACGCCGAGAAAGTCGGCGCGGGAGAAATTGGTGAAGGCCTCGTTGGTGATCGAGATCGTCGAACCGTTGGTGATCAAGAGGCCGATGCCGCGCAGCGACGTCAGTGTCGCGAGCGTGATGATGAAGGGCGGCAGGCCCATGCGGACGATGCCGAAGGCATGGAATACGCCGATCAGCACACCGATCAGGAGAGTTGCAATGAGCGCCAGCCAGAGCGGCACGCCGGCCGCGAGCAGCCAGGCGACGATGACGCTGGTGAAGCCGACGACCGCGCCGACCGAGAGATCGATGCCGGCGGTGATGATCACGAAGGTCTGGCCGACCGCGAGGATCGCGGTCATCGCGCCCTGGCGCAGCAGGTTGCTGATATTGTTCGGCGTCCAGAAGGCGCTCGTCGCCAGGCCAAGGAGCAACCAGAGGACAACCAGCAGGCCGAGAAGTGTAAGCCCGAACAGGATGCTGACCCCTCTCTTCGGCGTCGGCCCTGTACCGCTTTCTACCGTTTCCACACTCATTCTTCCCTCCCTGCAGTCCCTTTTATTTCGATCTGTAGCTTGAGCGGGGATGGCGGCGAAACCGCGTATATCCGCTCGAACGATCAGGCATTGATCGCCTGCGCCAAGACATCCTCGTGGCTGGCGGCGCGGTAGTCGTGGCTTGCCACAAGCCGTCCCTGCCGAAACACGTGCAGGCGATCCGCAAGCTCGTAGACTTCCGGCAGATAGGAGGAGATCAGGATGATCCCCGCCCCTTTTTCCAGCAGCCGGGCGAAGAGCCGGTAGATTTCCGCCTTGGTGCCGACGTCGACGCCGACGGTCGGTTCGTCGAAGATGAAGAGCTTGGCGCCGTGGCTCAGCCATTTGCCGATGACGATCTTCTGCTGGTTGCCGCCGGACATGGCGGAGGCGAGCACGCGCCGCGACGGTGTCTTGATCTGCAGATCGCGGATCTGGCGGTCGGCATTGGCGGCCTCCTCGGCGCGATTGATCGTCACCCCGCGCGTCAGTTTCCGAAAGACCGGCAGGTTGATGTTGAGGCCGATCGGCAGGTTGAGGCAAAGGCCCTGGTCGCGGCGGCTTTCCGGGGCGAGGGCGATGCCCAGTTCCATCGCCTTGCGTTCGTTGCCGATCTCGACCTTGCGGCCCTGCCAGTACACCTCTCCGGCGGTGAGCGGATGACGACCGTAGAGGCCGAGCGCGAATTCGCTGCGCCCCGCGCCGATCAGGCCATAGAGCCCGACGATCTCGCCGGCCCGGACGGAGAGCGATATGTCGCTGAAACCCGGCCCGGAGAGCCCCCGCGCCTCGACGATGGTCTCGCCAAGGGCAAACTGCTCCTTGTGGTAGATCTGCTCGATGGTGCGGTTGATCATCAGCGCGATCAGCTCCGCTTCGTTGGTCTCGCCGATATCGCGGGTACCCACATGCGTGCCGTCGCGCAGCACCGAGACGCGGTCGGCGAGCTCGAAGACTTCCTCGAGGCGGTGGCTGATATAGACGATGGTGACGCCCTCGCCCTGCAGCCGGCGAATGAGGCGGAAAAGCTGGGCGGATTCCTGCCGCGTCAGATAGGCCGTCGGCTCGTCGAAGATCAGGAAGCGGGTGCCGCGCATCGCGGCGCGCGCGGTCGCGACAAGCTGCTGCTGGCCGATCGTCAGGCTGCCGAGCGTCGCGTCGGCGGGCAGGTTGAAACCGAGATCGTCGAGAACGCCCTGGGCTGCATCGGTCATCGCCCGCTTGCGCATCAGGCCGCTGTTGTTCATCTCGTCGCCGAGGAACATGTTGGCCGCGACGCTCAAGTGCGGGCAGAGCACGACTTCCTGGTGGACGGCATTGATGCCGCGGCTGATCGCCTCCGTGGGGGTGGCAAGCTGAACCGGCTCTCCTTGCCAGAACACCTCGCCGGCCGTCCGGGGAATTACGCCGGTCAGAAGCTTGATCAGCGTCGACTTGCCGGCACCGTTTTCACCGACGATCGCGTGGATCTCGCCGGACAGGAAGGTGATGGTGGCGGGCTTCAGCGCCTGAACGGCACCGTAATTCTTCTGCAGGCCGCGCAGCTCCAGGATCGGCTTGCCCTTCGCAACGGCCGCCTCGAGTTCGGCTTCGTGCCGTTGGCTGACCTCTTGAAGCCCTGTCATCACACCCTCCTCACTTCCGGTCTGCGACGGCCGTCGCACCAAAGACGCGTCGTGGCGCAGGACACCCACGCCACGACGCAATCGCGGCAGGTCAGTTGACCTTCGGGTTCAGCAGCGCGTCGATCTTCGGCTCGGCCATGTTGGCCTTGGTGACCAGGTTCGCGCCGGTATCGACATTGGCCTCGACCTTCTCGCCCTTCGAAACCGCGAGCGCCGTCTTCACGCCATCATAGCCCATGCGATAGGGATCCTGCACGACCAGCCCGGCGAGCACGCCCTCCTTGAGGAAGCCGACGGTCTTTTCGTCGCTGTCGAAACCGATGACCTTGATCTTGTCGCCGAGCTTGTTCTCGGCGATCGCCTGGCCGGCGCCCTGCGCCATGATCAGGTTGGAGGCGAAGACGCCGACGAGGTTCGGATTGGCGGTGATCAGGTCGGTCATGATGTTGAGGCCGGTCGTCGCCTGGCCGTCGGCGTATTTGTCGGCAACAACCTTGAGGCCCGGATACTTGGTCTTCACCTGATCGAGGAAGCCTTCGCGGCGCTGGTCGAGCGAACCGACGCCCGGCAGGCTGGTGATGATGGCGACCTCGCCCTCTTCCTTGCCGGTCGCTTCC
The DNA here is from genome assembly GCF_000018545.1 of Sinorhizobium fredii NGR234. NCBI lineage: Bacteria > Pseudomonadati > Pseudomonadota > Alphaproteobacteria > Hyphomicrobiales > Rhizobiaceae > Ensifer > Ensifer fredii. The sequence continues at coordinate 3,558,259 of NC_012587.1, read as the reverse complement.
TTGATTGCCGCGGCAAGGCCGTCGGCGGCGATGCGACCACCCTGGACGTTGTCGGTCGTCAGGAACGACGAGAAGGCCTTTGAATCCGCCCCCGAATCGATGCCGATGACCGGAACCGCCTTGGCGGCCTCGTCGATCGGCTTGCCAAGCGCCTTGAACTCGGTCGGGGCGATGACGACCGCGGCCGGCGCTCCGGCGACGGCGTTCTCGAGGATGCTGATCTGGCCGTTGATGTCCGATTCCGACTGCGCGCCGAGTTCCGGCACGTTGACGCCGAGGTCCTTGCCTGCGGCGCGCGCGCCGGCCAAGACGATCTGCCAATAGAAGGACGTGGTGTCCTTGACGATGATCGGGACGGTGACGTCCTGCGCGAAGGACGGCACCGGCGCCAGGGCGGCGACAAAGGCTGCGCCGGCAAGCGCGTTGAAGGCGCGGCGGGAAAGAATGCGTCTGGCAATGCTCATCAGGTTTCTCCTCTCAATTTAACACCTTGTTCCGTTATCGAGACCGATCCGCCAGGTGCTTGTAGATGGTCTTTTATCAATAAAAAACATTTCGGGGCACGCTAATTCAGGCAAGTCGAATTGGCAAGCCCTCATTGATTATTCCCTTCGTCGCGTTCCTCCACGACGCGACCGGGATCGCCCGCCGCCTCGGCAACGAGCCTACAGCGCCGTGCATCTCGGATGCAGGAAGGACGCCGCAGCACTTTGAATTGCTCCATGTTTTCCCTTGGATCGCCGATTCAAGGAACATGCAGCAGGAAACTCAGACCCGCACGGCCTCCGCGCCAAGCGCGGGGGCGACCAGCGTGTAAGGCTCGAAGGCGGCGAAATCCTCCGCCGTTATCGTCTTCTGGGCCAGCTCCATGTTCCGCTCCAGGCTCGAAGGCTTGGCAGTGCCGAGCAGGACCGAAGCGACCTGAGGGGTGGCAAGCGGAAACTGCAGGGCGGGTGCGGCAAGCGGCAGGCCGCGCTCGCCGGCAAGCCGCTTCATGGCCGCAACCTTTGTCCTGACCTCTTCCGTCGCCGGCATATAGTCGAAATGCGCCCCTTCCACGGGGCCGGTGGCAAGAATGCCGGAGTTGAACACGCCACCGACGACGAGCGAGGTCCCTTTCTTCTGGCAAAGCGGAATGAGCTCTGCGACCGCCGACCGGTCGAGAAGCGTGTAGCGGCCGGCAAGCAGGATGCAGTCGATATCCGCGTGGCGCATTACATCGAGGCAGACGGGCACCTCGTTGACGCCCAGGCCATAGGCCGAGATGGCGCCGCTCGATTTCAGCTCCTCCAGCGCCTTGAGGCCGGAATCGAGCAGTTGCCGGAGATAGACGGCGTTCCTTGCCGCCCCGTGCGTGTAGCCGCCGATATCGTGGACATAGAGAATGTCGATGCGGTTGAGGCCGAGGCGGGCGTAGCTCATCTCCACCGAGCGCATGATCGCGTCATAGCCGTAGTCGTAGCTGACGTCGAAATTCAGCGCCTTGACGTAGGAATAGTCCGGCACCTTGTCGTCCGCCACCGGATGAAGCAACCGGCCGACCTTGGTCGACAGCACATAGCTGTCGCGCGGTTTGTCGCGCAGGAAATCGCCGACGCGGCGCTCGGCAAGCCCGAGCCCATAATAGGGCGCCGTATCGTAGTAGCGGATCCCCGATCCCCAGGCGGAGTCGAGCGTCGCCATCGCCGCCTCGCGCGTGCATTCGCGATAAAGGCCGCCGAGCCCGGCGGTGCCGAAGCTGTATTCGGTCACCGCCAGATTGGTGCGGCCGATCTTTCTCGTCTGCATTCCTTGTCTCCTCCCTGCAAGGATGCGTCCTTCACGCATTTGCCCCTCATCCGGCCTGCCGGCCACCTTCTCCCCGTTCTGACGGGGAGAAGGAGACTCGTGGCGCTCCCTCGTCCCATCTCCCCGCCTGCGGGGAGAGGGTTAGTCCTCGGGTTAAACCCGAGGAGAGGGGCAATGTCACTGAAACCGCCGCCCCCTAAAGCGTCGCCCCCAGATGCCAGGGGACGAATTCGTTGTCGCCGTAACCGAAAAGTTCGCTCTTGGTCTTTTGGCCCGAAGCCGTGTCGATGATGAGGTCGAAGATCCGACGGCCGAGCTCGGCGATCGTCGCCTCACCGGACGCGATCACGCCGCAATCGATATCCATGTCCTCTTCCATCGCCCGATAGAGCGCCGTGTTGCTGGTCAGCTTGATCGACGGCGCCGGCCGACAGCCGAAGCAACTGCCGCGGCCGGTGGTGAAGGCGATGACATTGGCGCCGCCGGCGACCTGGCCGGTCGCCGACACCGGGTCGTAGCCGGGCGTATCCATGAAGACCAGGCCGTGCTCGGTGACGCGCTCCGCATAGTTGTAGACGGCGGTCAGCGGCGACCGGCCGCCCTTGGCGACGGCGCCGAGCGATTTTTCGAGAATCGTCGTCAGGCCGCCGCGTTTGTTGCCCGGCGAAGGATTGTTGTCGAGCGAGGCGCCGTGCATCTCGACGTAATTTTCCCACCAGGAGATCAGCCCATCGAGCTTCACCGCCACCGCATCGTTGACGGCCCGGCTGCGCAAGAGATGCTCGGCACCATAGATCTCCGAGGTCTCGGAGAGGATCGCCGTGCCGCCGGCACCGGCAAGAATGTCGACCGCGGCGCCGAGCGCCGGGTTTGCCGTCACGCCTGAAAGGCCGTCCGAGCCGCCGCACTGCAGCCCGACGATGATCTCGCTGACCGGCATCGGCACGCGGCGGGCGGTCGCCACCTCCCTGGCGATTTCGTCGAGAACGCCAAGGGCGCGCTCGACCGAGCGGCGCGAGCCGCCGGCCTCCTGGATGTTGAAATGCCGCTTCTCCGCGCCGGCGCCGCTCTGGCCATAGAGCGTCAGCTGGTTGACCTCGCAGCCGAGCCCAACCATCAGCGCGCCGCCGAAATTGGCATGACGGGCATAACCGGCAAGCGTCCGGTGCAGGTTCTTCATGCCGTCGCCGGAGGACGACATGCCGCAGCCCTGGTCATGCACGATCGGCACGAAACCGTCGATGCCCTCGTAGTGGGGCAGGATGCGCCGGTTGGCCTCCTCGGCGATGGCGCGACAGACGGTGGTGGAACAGTTCACGCTGGCGAGAATGCCGATATAGTTGCGGGTCGCCGCCCGCCCGTCGGCCCGCCGATAGCCGAGGAAGGTGCGCGCCTTGTCGGCCGCGCTCGCCGCTTCCGGCGGAACCGGCGCGCCGATCGCCAGCCGGTCCTGATCGAAGGCGAGATTGTGGGAATGCACATGTTCGCCGGCGGCGATGTCGCGCGTGGCGCGGCCGATCGCCTGGGCATATTTGATCACCGGCTCACCGGCCGGAATCGGCCGGATCGCCGCCTTGTGGCCGGCTTCGATCCGCGCCATAGCCTTCGGCCCGCCGGGAAGCGTTTCGCCCGGATCGATCGCAACCGTGGTGACGGCGACGTTATCCTCCGGCGCAAGAAGAATCGAAGAAGGTGAAGACAAGCTGAAGCGCTCCCGGAACGGATTTCGCGGGACGGATCCCGCGTCTCTTGGTTCTGTCTTTTATCTACAATAGACAGAACTTCGTCAATGGGTATTATGGCTGTTGCGCAGACGAGAATGCTCTCACGAGATGGCGGCATGGGAAAGGCAGGACGAACGACGGTCTCGACGGTTTCTGCGATCGACCCCGAGACAAACCGGCGTTGCCGGGCTACTGCATGATTCCTTAAACAGCGACCTTGGCGCGTCCGATCGGACGCGCGGCGCTATCGATGAGCGAACAACTTCAATCGGCCGGATCATTTCATGGCGAAGCAGAACACCGTCTTCAAGGATGCTTTCAACCGCTGCCTCACGCTGCTTTCGGATACATCCGCGCTGCCTTCCGAACCGGAGCTTGGGCAGGCCCTCGGCGTCAGTCGCACGACGGTGCGTGCCATCCTGGCTCGCTGCGAGGAGGTCAAGCTCATCAGCTGGGACAAGCGCCGCAAGATCGTGCTGAGGCGTCCGGAGCCTTCCGACTATTTCCCGACCGAGGAAACCGACTCGCTCGCCGAGAGAATCGAGCGCAGCTTCATGCGCCGGATCCTGGCGGGCGGGGCCGAGCCCGGCATGCAGATCAACGAGCTCGAACTGGCGCGCGAGATCGGCACCGGCACGACGAGCGTCCGCGAATTCCTGATCCGTTTCAGCCGCTTCGGCTTGATCGAGAAGCGGCCGAACAGCCATTGGGTGCTCAAGGGCTTTACCCGCGACTTCGCGCTCGAACTGACGGAAGTGCGCGAAATGTTCGAGCTCCGCTCGGCTGCGCGCTTCGTGACTCTGCCGGAGAACGACCCGGCCTGGGCAGAGCTGACACAGATCGAGGCGCTGCATCGCGACATTCTCGCCGACATCGACAACCGCTACAGGGAATTCTCCGAACTCGACGAGCGCTTTCACCTCCTGGTGCACAAATCGTCGAGCAACCGCTTCATCGTCGATTTCTACGACGTCATCGCGATCGTCTTCCACTACCACTACCAATGGAACAAGGCGAACGCGCGCGAGCGCAACGCCCGAGCACTGGAAGAACATCTCGCCTATATCGCCGCCCTTCAGTCGCGCGACCCGAAACAGGCGGAACAGGCCTGCCGCCGGCACCTGAAGTCGGCGCGCGAGACCCTGCTGCAGTCGATTCCTTAGGACGAAGGGGTTGATACCCCCTCTGCCCTGCCGGAGATCGGCTGGAGCTACGGCTCTGCCCAACGTCGATATTGCATTTTCTGAACCCACGGCATTCCATGAACGGATGGCGGGGAGTGGGACATTGCCACTCGCCAATCTCCCCCCTTGTGGGGGAGATGCCCGGCAGGGCAGAGGGGGGTGTAGGTGTTGCCCTCGACGCATCGGTGCCTCTACGCCGCCTGACGCGCGGAGGTCCCAGCAACGATCATCCGGTGCCGCGATGCCAATCAGTAGCCGGATTCAGTCCGGACCGGCTCGACCTCTCCCAAATATTCGCGGCGTAGCCGTTCCGTCGCGCTGACGAGCAGGGTCACGTCGGTGCCGATCGCCATGAAGTCGGCGCCGAGATCGCGGTAGTCGCGCGCCTGCACGGGATCGAGGGTGAGGATGCCGCGCGCCTTGCCGGCCTTATGGATGCGCGCAAAGCCATCGATGATCGCGGCCCGGACCTCCGGGTGGGCGGGATTGCCGAGATGGCCCATGTCGGCGGCCAGGTCGGAGGGGCCGATGAACAGGCCATCGACGCCATCCAAAGCGGCGATCTCGTCGATCGCAGCGAGACCTGCCCGACTCTCGATTTGCAGGATCAGGCAGATCTCGTCATTGGCGTTCTGCAGATAGTCCTTTATGCGACCGAAGTTCGTGGCACGCCCGAGGGCGGCGCCGACGCCGCGGATGCCGTGCGGCGGATAGCGGACGGCACGGACCAGCTGCCGCGCCTGCTCGACACTGTCGACCATCGGGATGAGCAGCGTCTGGGCACCGGTGTCGAGCACCTGCTTGATGAGAGCCGTATCGCCGACCGGCAGGCGCACTATCGGATGGCTGCCGCGGCCTTCGATGGCGCGATATTGCGCGGCGAGCAGCGGCAGATCGTTCGGCGCATGTTCGCCGTCGATCAGCAGCCAGTCAAAGCCGCTACCGCCGACCACTTCGGCGGCATAGGGGCTTGCTAGCGCCACCCAGAGACCGAGCTGGAAGCGGTTTTCGCGGATCGCCGCTTTGAAGGAATTCTTGGGGGCCGGCATTGATCTCTCCTACTGCGCGGGATAGCGACCGGTTTTGCCCCTCATCCGCCTGCCGGCACCTTCTCCCCGCGAGCGGGGAGAAGGGCGATGCCGCACCCTCCAAGTCCCTCTCGGCAATTGCAGGAGGAGGAGAGGTGCACCCCGCGTGCGGGGAGAGGGCTAGTCCTCGGGTTAAACCCGAGGAGAGGGGCAATACCGCGCCCAATCGATTGCGTTTGCTAACGTCTTACCCACAAAAGAAAAAACCGGCCAGAACTTTCCGGCCGGTTCGCTTCACGTCAGGATGATGCTGTCTGCCTCAGGCGATGCCGCCGAGGCAGACATATTTGATCTCCATGAATTCCTCGATGCCGTATTTCGAGCCCTCGCGGCCAAGCCCGGAGAACTTGACGCCGCCGAAGGGCGCTTCCGCGGTCGAGATCAGGCCGGTGTTGACGCCGACCATGCCGTATTCGAGTGCCTCGGCGACGCGGAACACCCGCGCCAGGTCCTTGGCGTAGAAATAGGAGGCCAGGCCGAATTCGGTGTCGTTCGCCTGACGGATGACATCCGCCTCGTCCTTGAAACGGAAGAGCGGCGCGACCGGGCCGAAGGTTTCTTCGCGGGCCACCGCCATCGCCTGGGTGACGTCCGCCAGCACCGTCGCCTCGAAAAAACTGCCGCCGAGCGCGTGGCGCCTGCCGCCCTGAATGACGCGGGCACCCTTGGCAAGCGCATCGGCAACGTGCTCCTCGACCTTCTCGAGCGCCGGCTTGTCGATCAGCGGCCCGAGGATGGTGCCGTCTTCCATACCGTTGCCGGTCTTCAGCTTTGCAACCGCGGCGGCAAGCTTTTCCGAGAAAGCGTCGTAGACCCCCTCCTGAACGTAGAGGCGGTTGGCGCAGACGCAGGTCTGGCCGTTGTTGCGGAACTTGGCGATCAGCGCGCCTTCGACGGCGGCATCGAGATCGGCGTCATCGAAGACGATGAACGGTGCATTGCCGCCGAGTTCGAGCCCGAGCTTCTTGATCGTCGCGGCACTCTGGCGGTAGAGCTCGGCGCCGACCTCGGTGGAGCCGGTGAAGGTCAGCTTGCGCACCGTCGGGTTGGAGGTCATCTCGGCACCGATCTCGCGGGCCGAGCCGGTGATGACGGAAAACAGGCCCTTCGGCATGCCGGCCCGTTCGGCGAGCACGGCAATGGCGATCGCCGAGTAGGGGGTCTGCGCGGCGGGCTTCAGAACCATGGCGCAGCCGGCCGCGAAGGCCGGGCCGGCCTTGCGGGTGATCATCGCGTTCGGGAAGTTCCAGGGCGTGATCGCGGCGACCACGCCGATCGGCTGCTTCATCACCAGGATGCGCTTGTCCTTCTGGTGGCCCGGCACGAGGTCGCCATAGACGCGGCGTCCCTCTTCCGCGAACCACTCGATGAAGCTTGCGCCATAGACGATCTCGCCGGTCGCCTCGGCGAGCGGCTTGCCCTGCTCGATCGTCAGGATCTGGCCGAGATCGTCCTTGTTCTCGATCATCAGCTCATACCAGCGGCGCAGGATTGCCGCGCGCTCCTTTGCAGTGCGACCGGCCCATTCCTTCTGCACCCGCGCCGCGGTTTCGATCGCAACCTTAGTCTCGGCGGCGCCGAGTTTCGGGACGCGGCCGATGATCTCGCCGGTCGCCGGGTTGTTTACCTCGATCGCATTCTGCGGGTCCGCTTCGATCCAGTTTTCGCCGACGAGCGCGGCCTGGCGAAACAGCGACGGGTCCTTCAGATTCATGGCTGGTCCTTCCCTCCGAAAAAAATCTACAGAACTTATACAACTTTTTTCAGATTCGACAATCACCCGCTGTCGTTTCTGCCGTTTCTGCTTTTTCCGTTCGATCAACGGCCAGACCGCGACCCAAGAACGTCCGCCACCTCGCTTCGTTCCCGCCTTCCGAAGGGCTGCCGCTCGGCAATCCGCGCTCGATCAATTTTAAAGGCGCACGTTCCAAAGTGCCTTCATCTCCTATAGCGTCGCGGCGAATCCGGCTCCTCGGCAGACGCATCGCCCGCTACTGCATGTCTCCTTAAATCGCGCGCGGCGCTGTAGGTCGAAGAGCCTCCCAAGGGATTCAGATGAAGGACAAGGATACTCTTCGTGACGGAAATCAACCACAGGAAAGCCGACCATCCGATTCATGCCATCTTCCTCGAGCGCTGGTCGCCGCGCGCCTTCACCGGCGAGGAAATCGGAAAAGAGGAGCTGCTGGCGCTCTTCGAGGCGGCGCGCTGGGCGCCTTCGGCGAGCAACATCCAGCCGTGGCGCTTCGTCTATGCGCGCCGCGGCAGCGAGTATTTTGCTTCCCTGCTCGAAACGCTCGACGAGGGCAACCAGCGCTGGGCGAAAAACGCCTCGGCGCTCGTCATCGTTCTGTCGAAGACGCACCGGGTCACATCGACCGGGGAAGTGAGGCCCGCCTATACGCACGCCTTCGACACGGGTGCCGCCTGGTTTGCGCTGGCGCTGCAGACACAGCTTGCCGGATGGCACGCCCACGCCATGGCTGGAATCGACCGCGACAAGGCGATGCGCGTCCTCGGCGTACCGGAGCACCACCGGGTCGAGGCGGCAGTGGCGATCGGCAGGATCGCCGACCCGTCCACGCTTCCGGAGGATTTGCGCGAGCGGGAAAAGCCGAGCCAGCGCAAACCGATCAGCGAATTCGTCTTCGAGGGTCGATTCCGGGCCGATTGAGGCGTGAACAGACAAACCGGCTGCAAAAAATGAAAAGCGTGAGGCCGAGACAGCCCCACGCTTTTATTTACGACACCGCCGAGTGCTTCCTCCGAACCCGATCGGTCCGTCAGATATCGAGGTTGGCGACGCTCAGAGCGTTTTCCTGGATGAAGTCGCGGCGCGGCTCGACCTCGTCGCCCATCAGGCGCGAGAACAGGCCGTCCGCATCGGTGGCGTCGGAAACCTTGACCTGCAAGAGCGAGCGGACGTTCGGATCGAGCGTCGTTTCCCACAATTGCTCGGCGTTCATTTCGCCGAGACCCTTGTAGCGCTGCATCGTCAGGCCCTTGCGGCCGGCGGCAAAGATCGCGTCCAGGAGCGCACGCGGTCCGCTGATTTCGTGCGTGCCGTCGCGGCGGCGCAGAACAGGCGGCGCCGCATAGACTTCCTTGAGCTTCGCCGTGAGTTGGTCGATGTGGCGGGCGTCGGAGGAGCCGATCAGCGCCATGTCGAGCACTGCCACTTCCTTGACGCCGCGCACCATGCGCTCGAGCTTCAGGCCGCCCTCGGCTGTCACCGATCCGACCCAGCCCCTTTCGGTTTCCTCGGCAATGACGTCGAGCCGGCGGGCCACTTCGGCGGCGACCTTCTGGTAGTCGTCCTGGTGGCTGTTGAGCTCGGTATTGAGCGCGCCGGCAATTGCCGCCTGCTCGACGATCGCCCGGTTGTAACGCGAATGTAGCCCGTCCATCAGCGACCGCAGCCGCAGGGCGTCGTTGATGACCTCGCGGAAATCCTGCCCGGCCCTGACTTCGCCGGAGCCGAGGGTCAGCGAGGCCTCCTCGAGGCCCATGGTGATCAGATAGTCCTCGAGCGCCTTTTCGTCCTTCAGGTACTGGGCGGACTTGCCGCGCGTCACCTTGTAGAGCGGCGGCTGGGCGATATAGAGGTGGCCGCGCTCGATCAGCTCCGGCATCTGCCGGAAGAAGAAGGTCAGCAGCAGAGTGCGGATGTGGGCGCCGTCGACGTCGGCGTCCGTCATGATGATGATCTTGTGGTAGCGCAGCTTGTCGGCGTTGAACTCGTCCTTGCCGATCGAGGTGCCGAGCGCGGTGATCAGCGTGCCGATTTCCTGGCTCGACAGCATCTTGTCGAAGCGGGCGCGTTCGACGTTGAGGATCTTGCCGCGCAGCGGCAGGATCGCCTGGTTTTCGCGCGAACGGCCCTGCTTGGCGGAACCGCCTGCCGAATCGCCCTCCACCAGGAAGACTTCCGACTTGGCCGGATCGCGCTCCGAGCAGTCGGCGAGCTTGCCCGGCAGCGACGAGATGTCGAGGGCGCCCTTGCGGCGCGTCAGTTCGCGGGCCTTGCGGGCCGCTTCGCGTGCCGCAGCCGCTTCGACGACCTTGCCGACGAGGATTTTCGCGTCGGACGGATTTTCCTCGAGCCAGACGTTGAGCGCCTCGTTGACGAGGCTTTCGACCACCGGCCGAACTTCGGAGGAGACGAGCTTGTCCTTGGTCTGCGACGAGAACTTCGGATCCGGCACCTTGACCGACAGAACCGCCGTCAGCCCCTCGCGGCAATCGTCGCCGGTCAGCGACACCTTTTCCTTCTTGGTGATGCCGGAGGTGTCGGCATAGGAGGTAATCTGTCGGGTCAGCGCGCCGCGGAAACCGGCCATATGGGTGCCGCCGTCGCGCTGCGGAATGTTGTTGGTGAAGCAGAGCACGTTCTCGTGGTAGCTATCGTTCCACCACATCGCCACCTCGACGGTGATGCCGTCCTTTTCGCCGCGGATCGACACCGGCTTGTGAACCAGCGGCTTCTTTGCCCGGTCGAGATAGGCGACGAAGGCCTCGAGCCCGCCGTCATACATCATCTCGTCGCGGCGGATGTCCGAATGGCGCTTGTCGGTCAAGACGATGCGGACACCGGAATTCAGGAAGGCGAGTTCGCGAAGGCGATGCTCGAGCGTCGCAAAGTCGAATTCGGTCTTCGAGAAGGTCTGCTCGCTGGGCAGGAAGGTGACCTCGGTGCCGGTCTCGCTGCCGGCGTCCCCGGTGACCGTCAGCGGCCCATCGGCGACGCCATGGGTGAAGCTCATTTCGTGAACCTTCCCAGCGCGGCGGATCTTGAGCTTCAGCGACACGGAAAGCGCATTGACGACCGAGACGCCGACGCCGTGCAGGCCGCCGGAAACCTTGTACGAATTCTGGTCGAATTTGCCGCCGGCATGGAGCTGCGTCATGATGACCTCGGCCGCCGAGACGCCTTCCTCCCGGTGGATATCCGTCGGAATGCCGCGGCCATTGTCCGTCACGGTGCAAGAACCGTCGGGATTGAGCGTGACGGTGACGATGTCGGCATGGCCGGCCAACGCCTCGTCGATCGCATTGTCGACCACCTCATAGACCATGTGGTGCAGACCGGAACCGTCATCGGTATCGCCGATATACATGCCCGGCCGCTTGCGTACGGCGTCGAGGCCCTTCAGCACCTTGATGGAATCGGCACCATATTCGGCGATCGCGCCGGCTTCGGTCTCAGAGATATCGGTCATTCGGGTTCAGGTCTTTCCAGGTTCTACGAACGCGGCGATTCGTTGCGAATCACAGCGCGGACGCCTCGCGGACTATAGAAAATTTGTCCACGGGTTCCAAATCCCAGGCGGCGGATGCATGGCCGGGGCGAGGCTTCATCCCCTGTCATTATCAGGAAATGTGGCTTTTTCCAAAATATCTTCCAAGGCCTCGATCGCTTCGCGCGAAAGGTCGCGAATCCGCTCGCTCAAACGGTTGGCAAAGGCCGTATGGCCAGGCGGCAGTCCCGAAGTGTCGAGCACCACGCGCGGGTCGGAAAGCCGCGCGACGCGGAAGAGTTCGTCGGCCTCGTCCCAGATCACATTGAAATAGCCGGCGACGCGCTGCAGGAAATCGAAGCTCGGCGCGCCGCGCTTGCCGTGCTCGAGGGCCGAAAGATAGGCCGGCGACACGCCGATCGCCGCCGCCATCTCCTTTTGCGAGACGCCCTTGCGGCGGCGCAGCTCGCGCATGGCCTCGCCGAAAGGCGTCATGGTGTACGCCCCCGGGCCCGCGCCAGGCGGACATAAAGCGCGCCTTCGCCCCCATGGTTTCGCGCCGCCGGCTCGTAGGACGAGATCAGCGGGCGGAATTCCGGCAGCGCGAACCAGAGCGGCACGGCGCGCTTCAAGGCGCCGTCGCTGCCAAATGACGTTCCCTTGCCGGTGATGACAAGGACATGGCGCAGCCCCCGCTCATGTGCCTTGAGGAGAAACTGCAGCAGGAAGCCGTGCGCCTCGCTCTGGATCATTCCGTGCAGGTCGACACGCGCCTCGAGAGCGAGCCGCCCCTTCGATATTTTCCGTTTGACCGGTCTTTCGAGCGGGTGGTGGCGGTGCTCCGGCTTGCCGCTGAGCGCAATCCCCTGTTCCGCCTTACCGGATGCGGGCGCGCCTGGGCCGGTTGGTTGCGGAGACGGCGGAACCGGCGGCTGCTCGATCTCGCCGATGAGGTCCTCGAGGTCCTGCAACCGCCCGGGCATAGGCTTTGTCGAGCGGGCCACCTTGCCCCACAGGATGCGATCCTCCGGCGACAGCTTCTTCTCTCTAGCCATGGAGATATCTGGCGGCAGCCGCGCGAGGCACGAGGATGTAGAAATCGGCGTCATTGCGCACCGAGCCGGCTAGCGCGCCAGCCGCCTCGCCGGAGCCCGTGAAGATGTCGCCGCGCGCCGGTCCGACGATTGCCGAGCCGGTATCGAGCGCCAGCATCAGCCGGGCGAAGGCTCGGCCGCCGTCGAGATGGGTCAGCGTTTCGCTGGCGATGTAGAAGGGGACGCCGAAGGTATGGATGAGGCGGTCCACCGCGAGCGACCGTCCCGGCTCCAACGGCACCTTGGCGGCGGCCACCGGGCCGAGGCTTTCATTTTCGACCAGCGCTTCGCGGAAGAATATGAAGGAGCGATTGTGCCACAGAACCTCGTCGGCCGCATCCGGATGGGCCGCGAGCCAGCCGCGGATGCTTGCCATCGACACGGTCGCCGCGTCGATCTCGCCCCGCTCGATCAGCAGCTTGCCGATGGCGGAAAAGCGGTGCCCGGTCTTTGCCGCGTAGGTGATGCGGCGGCATGATCCGTCCGGATAGACAAGTCGTGCAGCGCCCTGCACATGAATGAAGAAAACGTCGACCTTCGACCGAGCGTAGGCGATTTCGAGGCCGCGGCCGGCGAGCAGGCCCTCGTCGATCGCCCGGCGATCCGGATATTCCTCGATCCTGCCGTCCCGAAGCCGGCCGAAGGCGAAATAGGGATCCATGCCCGCGGGCCGGTTCGCCTCGTCGACATCGACGAGATCGGCGGGACGCCGGTAGAAGGGAAAGCGAAACGCCTGGTCGGCGGCGAGGCGAACTTCGACCTCCGGCTCGTAGAAGGCGGTGACGAAACCCGTCCTTCTGTCTTCGGGGCGGATCCGGAAGGGCACGAAGTGAGCCTCGAAGAAGGCCCGCGCTTCCGATGCACCCGACAAGACTGCGCCGGCCGCCTCGTAGGCGGGCAGCAGGTCGGCGACCGAGACACCGAGAGAGCCCGTCCTGTAGGGCTTTACCGCCGTGACATGGTGGTGACAGCGGCGCAGCGCGTCGATAACGGGAGTCGGGTCATCCTGCTGCCACCCCGGCAAGCCCGAAAACGCGACCGGTTCGAGATCGAAGGCCATGATCGCCCCTTGCGGTCAATTTTCCGATTCGGTGGCGATCAGCTTCCAGTTCGGATCGCGCGAGCGGATGTCACGCGCAAAGGTCCAGAGGTCGTTCACTTCGGCAACCGAATCGGCGTCGCCGTCGATCAGCTTGCCCTGCTTGTCGTAGGTGGCGGAGATCAATTGGCTGATGATGCGGACCGTCACGTTCTCCTCTGCGTCCTTGAGTTCCGCATGGACGATATCGGCCTTCTCGATGCCGACGAAGGTCGATTTGACCACCTCGCCCCTGGTTTCCCGTTCGGCGATTGCCGTTTCGAAGCCCTCGTAGACCTCGCGGGACAGCAGCCCCTTCAGGGTCTTCCGGTCGCCGTCCGCGAAGGCCATGACGATCATCTCGTAGGCCATCTTCGCGCCGTTGAGGAATTCGGCGGGTTGGAAGCTGGGATCCGCGTCGCTCAACGCCCTCAGCTGGCCATTCAAGGGCGTGCCCGGCTTGGAAAATCCGTCGATGGCGGCGTAGCGGGACTCATCCTCCGCGGTGCTCTCGCGGCGGGGGAGTTGCACCACCTTGCCATTGTCTCTCGCTTCCGGACCCTGCGCCTCGCGCGGCGAATAGGGGTCGAAAGGCGGTCGTTCATTTCCTGTCCTGCGGCCAAGGACGCTGCGCAATTGCAAGAAGATGACCACAGCCGCGATCAGGAAAAAAAACGTGATGAAGTCGAAAGAGCCCATTTCCACCCGGAACCGCTGTTAGAATTTATCTTGGTGTTCCATATAGTCCGCAAGGATAAACCATTCAAATGGCGATGTCGCACCCATAAACCGGAGACCGGTCAATTGCACTCATCTTCTTGCGAGCACGATCGATGCGTTCGCTGATCATTCCTCTCGTCATTCTCGGCCTGCCGATCGCGGAGATTGCCGGTTTCGTCGTCGTGGGCCGGGAACTCGGCCTGGCGATGACGCTTCTCCTCGTCCTTTTGAGCGGAGTAGCCGGCGTCCTGCTTCTCCGCATCCAGGGTCTCGGCACTTTGCGCCGCGTGCAGGACGCGGCGCGAGCGGGGAAGGACCCGGGCCCGGATCTTCTCGGCGGTGCGCTCATTTTCGTTGGGGCGATCCTGCTGATCGTTCCGGGCTTCATCACCGATATTGCCGGCCTCATTCTCTTCCTGCCGCCGATCAGACGCGCCATCGCTTCCTTCCTGCAGACGCGGTTGACGATCCTGACAACCGGAAGCGGCTTCTATTACGGAAGCGGCGCGAGGAGCGACCGGCCGCGCGGCCCGGCGATCATCGATCTCGACTCGGACGAGTTCTCCAGGAAGAACGACGACGAAAACGGTCCCTCTCCGCCAAGCAACCGGATTTCCCGCTAGACCAGGCCGATGTTGATCGACTCAAGGTGCCACGGCAACCTTGGCGCGTCTGAAAAGACGCGCGGCGCTGTAGGTCCGGCGAGCGATCGAAACCCCTTAATGCCGGGGAACCGGTTCCGGCTTCGAGGGTTGTAAGCCCTGGACCGAAATGCTAGATGGCCTCACCAAATTCGAAGTCCGAGGAAACTCTTATGACGACCGATACCGCATCCAACGGCAACGGCGCCCAGCAGGCCCCGTCGCTCAACATTCTGGCCCAGTACGTCAAGGACCTCTCCTTCGAGAACCCCGGCGCACCGCGTTCGCTGCAGGCCCGCGACCAGGCGCCGTCGATCAACATCAATGTCAACGTCAATGCCAACCCGCTCGCCGAGAACGATTTCGACGTCGTTCTCTCGCTGAACGCCCAGGCCCAGGACGGCGACAAGGTGCTGTTCAATGTCGAACTCGCCTATGGCGGCGTCTTCCGCGTTTCGGGTTTCCCGCAGGAGCACATGCTGCCGCTGCTCTTCATCGAATGCCCGCGCCTGCTCTTCCCCTTTGCCCGGCAGATCGTCGCAGACGCGACCCGCAATGGCGGCTTCCCGCCGCTGATGATCGACCCGATCGATTTTGCGCAGATGTTCGCGCAGCGCATGGCGGAAGAGAAGGTCCGCGCCCAGGTCGCCAACAGCAACACGACGACCAACTGACGCATTCCGATAGACTTAAAACTGAAAACCCGGCTCTCAAGGCCGGGTTTTTTGTTTGTCCGCAAAGCAGGCGGCTTAGCCGCTGTATTTCATCCAGATCGCCTTGGCACCGATCTTCGAAACAAGCGCCGCGTGGGCGGCGATCTCGGCTTCGGTCAGGCGCGGCGCCAGCAACCGCTCTCTTTGCATGACAATAATCGGACCGTCGTCCGCCTGTACGGCCAGGCCGCCGATCTCGCTGGTGACCAGTCCCAGCGCCGCCTGCCGGCCGCCGATCATCTCGATATAGACTTCCGCCAGAAGTTCGGAGTCGAGAAGGGCGCCGTGCTTGGCGCGGTGCGAGTTGTCAATGCCGTAGCGGCGGCAGAGTGCGTCGAGCGAATTCGGGCCCATCGGGTGCTTGCGCCGCGCCAGCGCCAGCGTATCGGTCACCCGATCGATGACGACCGGCGGCAATCCGAGGCGGTCGAACTCCGCATTGATGAAGCCGATGTCGAAGGTGGCATTGTGCGCGACCCAGCGCGCGTCGCCAAAGAAATCGACGATTTCCTCGACGACATCTGCAAAGGACGGCTTGTCCTTGAGGAAGTCGTCGGTGATGCCATGCACCGCCAAGGCGTCGGGATGGACCTTGCGGTCGCCCGGATTGATGTAGATATGAATCGTCCGCCCTGTCGGAAACTGATTTTCAAGTTCGACGCCGCCGATCTCGATCACCCGGTCCTCGCGACTGTCGAGGCCGGTCGTTTCCGTATCGAAGATGATCTCACGCATGCGGTTTTCCTGGCGAAGATTCAACGGCGAATCAGTCCGAGCTGTTTCTGAGTTTTAATGGCATTTCGCTTGCAGTTGAAGCGGAGGTTCGCGATCTGCCTCGGTGTAGGGCAATCGTCGGCGCTACGTCGCCCGCAATCGATCGACAATGGCGCGAACCTGCCCCCGGGTGACGTCGAAACTGTCGCTGGTGTCGATCACGTAATCGGCGCGGGCGCGCTTTTCCTGGTCGGGGACTTGCCGGGCCAGGATCATCGCGAATTTCTCGGCCGTCATCCCCGGGCGCTTCATCACGCGTTCTCTCTGGGCCTCCGGAGAGCAGCTGACGACGACGACCCGGTCGACGCGCTTTTCAGCCTTCGTCTCGAAAAGCAGCGGAATATCGAGAAGAACGAAAGGCGCTCCCGCCGCCTTGTGCATGGCGATGAACTCGCTTTCCTTGGCGCGAACGAGCGGATGGACGATCCGCTCCAGCTCGCCGAGACGCTCCGGTTGCGCCAGGAGCTGTCTGGAAAGTTCCGCCCGATCGATGACGCCGTCCTTCGCGACGCCCGGAAAGGCGGCTTCGACCGGCACCACCGCTTCGCCGCGATAGAGATCGTGAACCACCTCGTCGGCGTCGTTCACCGGGACGCCGAGCTCCCGGAACATCTGAGCGGCGGTCGTCTTTCCCATGCCGATGGAGCCCGTGAGCCCGACAATGATCATGCGTGAACGTCCATATCCTTGATGATGATCTGCCGAAGCGTTTCATCGACAACCGGCCTTAGACCGAACCATTTCTCGAAACCGGGCGCGGCCTGATGCAAGAGCATGCCCAGACCGTCGACGATGCGGTAGCCCTGCTCTTCGGCCTGGCGAAGGAGTGGCGTCTTCAGCGGCACATAGACGATGTCGGTCACCACCGCCCCGTTCGCCAAGGGCGAGAAGTCGATCGCCGGCGCCGGCTCGCCGTCCATGCCGAGCGACGTCGTGTTCACGAACAGGCCGGCGCCGGCCATGACTTCGGAGAGCGCCGCGATCGGATGCGCGTGCACGGCGCGACCGAACCGGTCGGCCAGTTCCTGCGCCCGGGCGGCGGTGCGGTTCACCACGTGGATCGTCTTGACGCCGCGGTCGCGGACCGCCTGGATCACGGCGCGACTGGCGCCGCCGGCGCCGAGAATGACCGCCGTCGAGATCCGGTCCCAGCCGCTGGCGCGCTCGTCGAGATTGGCGACAAAGCCTCGCCCATCCGTGTTGGTCGCGCAGATCCTTCCATCCTCGAGCCAGAGCGTATTGGCCGCGCCGAGCTCGGCACTCAATTCATCCGGCCGGTCGGAGAGCTCGAAAGCCATCTCCTTGTGAGGGATGGTGACGTTGCCGCCGCAGAAGCCGGTGCCGCCGTCGCGCAATTGGCCCATGAATTCCGGGAAAGCCTCCGGGGTGACCTCGTGAGCCCGGTAGCTGCCGGCAATTCCGAACTGCTTCAGCCAGTAGCCGTGGATGAGCGGCGACCGGGAATGCTTGATCGGATAGCCGGTGACGAAGGCGTGGTTAACAAATGTTTCACGTGAATCACGCATCGATCGATCCCAGTTCGCGAAGTTTTTCCAGAAGCGGCAGCATCGGCAGGCCGAGAATGGTAAAGTAATCGCCCTCGATCTTCTCGAAGAGCTGGATACCCTCGCCCTCGAGCTGATAGGCGCCGACGCTCGAAAGCGCCTTCTCCCCCACTCTTTTCAGATGCCGTTCGACAAAACCCCGATCCAGAAGCCTGACCGTCATATGCGCCGTCGAGACATGCCGCCAGAGGACCTCGCCGTCCCGGACGAGCACAATTGCGCTGTTCAGGCTGTGCATCCTGCCAGAGAGCGACAGCAGATGTTCGGCGGCCTCCGCCATGTCCTTCGGCTTGTGATAGACCCGGGTCCCAAGCGACATCGTCTGGTCGCTGCCGATTACGATGGCACCGTCGAAATGGCGCGACACATCTCTCGCCTTGGCTTCGGCAAGCGTCAGCGCAACGTCGACAGGCGACGCACCCGCTTCCTCCAGAGGCTGCTCCAGGACCCGCTCGTCGATCTGGGCTGCGCGGGCCGAGAACGTCAGCCCCGCATTCTCGAGAAGCGCGCGTCGGAATGGACTGGCGGAAGCCAGAACGAGCGAGGTTGTCATCTTTCAATCCGCAATTCGAGACCACGATGGTGACCGGACCCATTCGATCCGACCATCATGACCGATTCCTCATGAACCGGAACCGAACGGTGCGGCCGTCCGGCTGATGCGACCGGTTCCTGGTTCGCTCTATCTGAGCCGGGGACGGAGGGCAACGATCGCCGCGGCCGTTTCTTCTATCGAGCGTCGCGTCACGTCGATCAGCGGCCAATTGTTGCGGGCACAGAGTGTGCGCGCATATTTCAGCTCCTCCGAAATCGCCGCGCGGTCGGTATATTCCTCGCCATGGAAGCTCTGCGTCGTGCCAAGCACGCGGTGCTGGCGAACCTGGGACAGCCGGTCGGCACTGGCGATCAGCCCCACTACCAGCGGCTTCGTCGCCCTGAGCAAACCATCCGGCAAGGGCACGCCGGGCACGATCGGGATATTGGCGGTCTTGATGCCGCGATTGGCGAGATAGATGCTCGTCGGTGTCTTGGACGTCCGGCTCACCCCGATGAGCACGACGTCCGCCTCGTTGAAATCGGCCGGCATCTGGCCGTCGTCGTGATCCATGGTGAAGTTCAGCGCCTCGATGCGGGCGAAATAGTCGGCATCCATGACGTGCTGTGCGCCGGAACGCCGACGCGACGGCGAACCGAGATAGGATTGGAACAGTTCGATGATCGGATCGAGGACGGAGACGCAGGGAACGCCGATCTCGCGGCATCTCTGGTCGATCATCCCGGCAAGCTCCCGGTCGACGATCGTGTAGAGCACGATGCCCGGCGCGCCGTCGATCGCGTCGAGGACCTGCATCAACTGCTTCTTGTTGCGGATCAGCGGGTAGACGTGTTCGAGCGCGTGCGAGGACTGGAATTGCGCGGCCGCCGCCCGGCCCGCGGCTATCAGCGTCTCGCCCGTCGAATCGGAGACAAGATGCAGGTGGAAATAGTTTTTTCGGTTCTCCACGCAATTCTCCGGAGGCTGTTGATAGACCGGGACACCAGACGGCTTGAATCGCGGTCGCCACCCGGGCCCGTGGAAAAGCGTCGCGTTATTCACATCTGATGCCCAAGCGCAAAACGCCCAGACGCAGTTGTGGACAAGACTCAAGCCGACGACAAATTGTCACGCGGATCGACTCCTTGTCCACAGGAATCGCAATTTCCGTGGCGAAGGCAAGATGCTGACTTTTCTACGTTTTCCAGGCTTTGCCCGATCTATAATGAATTCGGGTGATCCTTCTCCCGCCACGCCCGTCGAGATCTGCGCTGATTGGACGAACTGAGGATTGATTTTAATCCTTGATAGCCACCGACTCTAAGAAATAGAAACCTTTTCAATAAGGTTTGATTTTAGATTGGGGGATGCCGAGTGGCCGAGACACGCCGCAAAGTCCTTGAGGTTTTGAACGGAAAAAGTCTCACGCCTCCGCCCATCTGGCTGATGCGTCAGGCCGGCCGTTATCTGCCTGAATACCGGGCGACGCGCGCCAAGGCCGGGAGCTTCCTCGATCTCTGTTATACGCCGGATCTCGCGGTCGAGGTGACGCTGCAGCCGATCCGCCGCTACGCTTTCGACGCCGCCATCCTTTTCTCCGATATTCTCGTCATTCCCGACGCACTTCACCGGAACGTCCGCTTCGAAGAGGGCCACGGGCCGCGGATGGATCCGATCGATACCGACGGCATCGCTGGCCTCAAGGCGGATGGTATTTTGAGCCATCTCTCTCCGGTCTTCGAGACCGTCGCGCGGCTGCGTCGCGAGTTGCCGGAGGAGACGACGCTGCTCGGCTTCTGCGGTGCGCCGTGGACGGTTGCGACCTATATGATTGCCGGGCGCGGCACGCCGGACCAGGCGCCGGCACGTCTCTTCGCCTACCGCCACCCCAAGGCCTTCGAAGAGCTTTTGGCCTTTCTGGCGGACGTTTCGGCCGACTATCTCGTCGCGCAGATCGACGCGGGCGCCGATGCGGTGCAGATTTTCGATTCCTGGGCGGGCGTGCTCGGCGAGGATGAGTTTGCGCGCTTCGCCGTCGAACCGGTGCGGCGGATGATTGCGTCGGTGCGGGCTCGCAGGCCTTCGGCGAAGATCATCGCTTTCGCAAAAGGGGCGGGCCTGTTGCTCAAGGACTATCGCCGCTTGACCGGTGCCGACGCGATCGGCCTCGATTGGGCGGTGCCCCTCGCCTTTGCGGCCGAATTGCAGAAGGATGGTCCCGTGCAGGGCAATCTCGACCCGATGCGGGTGGTTGCCGGCGGCGGGGCCATGGAGAGCGGCATCGACAGGATTCTCGATGTGCTCGGCAACGGACCGCTGATCTTCAATCTCGGCCACGGCATTACGCCGGAGGCGGATCCGGAGAACGTCTCCGCCCTCGTCGCGCGCGTTCGTGGGACGAAAGGATGATCGAGCACCAGACGGATAGCGCTCCCGGAAAGCGTGCAAGGCTTCGGGCTCTCGTCGCGCTTTCCGTCTTCGTCGCCCTGCTGGCAGGGCTTTTCGTCGCGCAGCCGGACGATCTTTATCTCTGGATCAAGGCGCTCCACATCATTGCGGTCATGTCGTGGATGGCAGCGCTTCTCTATATGCCGCGGCTGTTCATCTATCATACCGACGCGCCGCGCGGCTCGGTGCAGTCCGAGACCTTCAAGACGATGGAACTGCGCCTCCTGAAGGTCATCATGAACCCGGCCATGATGATTGCCTGGATGCTTGGCCTCTATCTTGCCTGGAGCGTCTACGGCTTTAGGGGTGGTTGGCTCCATGCAAAGCTTTTCTGCGTCGTGCTGCTGACGCTGGTGCATGTGCATTTCAGCCGGGCGGTGGCCGCCTTCCAACGGGACGCGAATCGGAAGAGCGCGCGCTACTGGAGGCTGATGAACGAGGCGCCGACCCTGTTGATGATCCTGATCGTCATTCTCGCCGTCGTGAAGCCTTTTTGAGTTCAATCGATTCGCACGGCGATAGTTGCCGCTAATTTGCTGCGCCCCCTTGCAGCGTTTCACGTGAATCGCTATTTTCGCCCATCTCCTTCATCCCAAGGCCTGTGACGAAGTTTCGAGCCTGCCCCCTTCCCCCTCGCAGCTCCCTTACGAAAATCACGCCTATTCCCAATTTCCCCTACAAATCATGGACTCTTCATGGCTGAAATGAAGCTTCAAGACCTCAAGAACAAGACGCCGACGGATCTTCTCGCCTTTGCCGAAGAACTCGAGGTCGAGAACGCCAGCACCATGCGCAAGCAGGAGCTGATGTTCGGCATCCTCAAGAATCTCGCCACACAGGAGATAGAGATTATCGGTGAAGGCGTTGTCGAGGTCCTTCAGGACGGATTCGGCTTCCTTCGGTCGGCGAATGCAAACTATCTGCCCGGTCCGGACGACATCTATATTTCGCCATCGCAGATCCGCCGCTTTTCGCTGAAGACGGGCGATACGGTGGAAGGGCCGATTCGCGGTCCGAAGGAAGGCGAGCGCTACTTTGCGCTCCTTAAGGTCAACACGATCAACTTCGACGATCCGGAGAAGATCCGCCACAAGGTTCACTTCGACAATTTGACGCCGCTCTATCCGAACGAGCGCTTCAAGATGGAACTCGAAGTGCCGACGTCCAAGGATCTGTCGGCTCGCGTCATCGATCTCGTCGCGCCGCTCGGCAAGGGCCAGCGCGGCCTGATCGTTGCACCGCCTCGGACCGGTAAGACGGTTCTGCTGCAGAACATCGCCCATTCGATCACCGCCAACCATCCGGAATGTTACCTGATCGTGCTTCTGATCGACGAACGGCCGGAAGAAGTGACGGACATGCAGCGTTCGGTGAAGGGCGAAGTCGTTTCCTCGACCTTCGACGAACCGGCAACGCGCCACGTCCAGGTCGCCGAAATGGTCATCGAGAAGGCCAAGCGCCTTGTCGAGCACGGCCGTGACGTCGTCATTCTTCTCGACTCGATCACCCGCCTCGGCCGGGCCTACAACACCGTCGTGCCGTCCTCGGGCAAGGTGCTGACCGGCGGCGTCGACGCCAATGCCCTGCAGCGCCCGAAGCGCTTCTTCGGTGCGGCCCGCAACATCGAGGAAGGCGGGTCGCTGACGATCATCGCCACTGCGCTGATCGACACCGGCAGCCGCATGGACGAAGTGATCTTCGAAGAATTCAAGGGCACCGGCAACTCGGAAATCGTCCTCGACCGCAAGGTCGCCGACAAGCGCATCTTCCCGGCGATGGACATTCTGAAGTCCGGAACGCGCAAGGAAGACCTGCTGGTGCCGCGCCAGGACCTGCAGAAGATCTTCGTGCTGCGGCGCATTCTCGCGCCGATGGGCACGACCGATGCGATCGAGTTCCTTATCGACAAGCTCAAGCAGACGAAGACCAACGGCGATTTCTTCGATTCGATGAATACCTGATCGATCGACGAATCGGTGATTTGGCGTGACCGGGATCACTTGATTCCGGTCACTTTTGTTTGCGTTCGATTTCTCAGACAGGTTTCGGACTTCCTGCCGGATGGAAGAAACGTCGGTTCATCAGAATGATTCACGTGAAACAGCCGACGTAGCTTCACTGACTCTGGCGTCGCTTGATTTTCGCCCGACACCTATGCATAAGTCTGCGCTCCGTCCGCCATGCCGGAAAGCCGAAAGCGCCCAGGCACTATGGACATAAGGGCTGCCGAGGCGCCGGCTGAACGGACCTCTATAGAGATAAGAACTGAGGCTGGCGCGGCGCCCACAGTTGAGCGTTGCGCCGACAAGCGCCGAATGAGCCGATGCAGATCACGGATACGATATACGCGCTCTCCAGTGGCGCCCTGCCCGCCGGCGTCGCCGTCATCCGCATCAGCGGATCAGCGACGGCCGCTGTGATCGGGCGTCTTTGCGGCGCTCTGCCGAAACCGCGCACGGCAGCGCTGAGAACGATTCGGACTCGAAACGGTGAGATCCTGGATAGCGGCCTGGTGATCTATTTTCCTGCCCCCGCGTCGTTCACCGGCGAGGATTGCTGCGAACTGCAGGTGCATGGCGGGCGGGCCGTGGTCCACGCCATTCTCGACACGCTCGCCGGGTTTGAACGACTGCGGCATGCCGAGGCCGGCGAGTTCTCGCGCCGCGCCTTCCAGAATGGCAAGATGGATCTGGTCGAGGTCGAGGGACTGGCCGATCTGATTTCTGCCGAGACGGAAATGCAGCGGCGGCTTGCCGTCGAACAGGCCGGCGGCGGTCAATCGGCTCTCTATCAGGGCTGGTCGAGGCGCCTGACGCATGCGCGGGCGATGATCGAGGCGGAACTCGACTTTGCCGATGAGGACGACATTCCCGGCTCGGTCAGCGAAATGATCTGGGCCGACATCGAGACGCTGCAGGCGGAAATCGATGCCCATGTCGACCGGGCCGGGCTGGCGGAGATCATCCGCGACGGCTTGAAGATCGTCATCGCCGGCGCGCCGAATGCCGGGAAATCGAGCCTCCTCAATGCGCTTGCCAAGCGGGATATTGCGATCGTCACGGAGATCGCCGGCACGACCCGGGATGTTCTGTCGGTCGACCTTTCCTTAGCCGGATTCTCCGTTAAACTCTTCGATACGGCCGGGCTTCGGGAAACGGACGAACTCGTCGAGCGCGAGGGTATCCGGCGGGCGAGAGAGGCTATCGGCCATGCCGATCTTATCCTTCTGTTATCGGAAAATCCGGACGGGTTTGCCTGGGAGGAGCCGATTGGCGACAATGTGCCGGTGATCCGGGTGGCGACGAAGATCGACCGGAGCGAGGCGCATTGGGCGCCTGGACAGGCTGACCTATTCCTGTCGACGAAGACGGGTGACGGTATCACCGATCTGCTGGAGAAGCTAAAAGCGCAGCTGCCCGATCTGGCCGGCCGAACTTCGCTCGCCATTCCGTCGCGAAAGCGCCACGTGGACTGCCTGAAGCAGGCGAGAACGGCGCTGGCACGCAGCCTGGCAGTCGACGGCCTGGACATTCAGGCGGAGCAACTTCGGCTGGCAAGCGACGCGCTGGGACGGATTACCGGTCGCGTCGATGTCGAGAATCTTCTCGACGTGATATTCTCGGAGTTCTGCATTGGGAAATGACGCGGAGAATGCACCAATAGCGAGCCCGGGACCCGTTTCACGTGAAACCTTGTTGACTGGATGCGGCGAATTGACAATCAAGACCCGAGCAAGCGGGAGTATCTATGACAAGCTATGATGTCATCGTGATCGGCGGCGGCCACGCCGGCTGTGAAGCCGCCTCGGCGGCGGCGCGCCTGGGCGCCCGGACAGCCCTGATCACCCACAAGAAGGAGACGATTGGCGTGATGTCCTGCAATCCCGCGATTGGCGGTTTGGGCAAGGGGCATCTGGTTCGCGAGATCGACGCCTTGGATGGGTTGATGGGTCGCGTTGCCGATGCGGCCGGCATTCAGTTCCGGCTGCTCAATCGCCGCAAGGGGCCGGCGGTCAGGGGTCCGCGCACCCAGGCGGATCGGCGGCTCTATCGCGAGGCGATGCAGCGGGAGATCGATGCGATCGAGAATCTCTTGGTCATCGAGGGCGATGCTTTCGATCTTCTGACCGAGGGTGAGACGGTTGCCGGCGTCATCATGAAGAATGGTCAGGTCTTCCGCGCCGCTGCCGTGGTGCTGACGACCGGGACTTTTCTCAAGGGGCTGATTCACATCGGTGACCGAAAGATCCCGGCCGGGCGCGTCGGCGAAGAGCCGTCGGTCGGGCTTTCGGAGACGCTTGCGCGTTTCGGCCTCAAGCTCGGACGGTTGAAGACCGGTACACCCGCACGCTTGGACGGCCGGACCATCCACTGGGATCGGGTCGGTCGTCAGGGGCCGGATGAAGAACCGGTGCCCTTCTCTTTCATGACCGATACGATCGTCAACCGCCAGATCGATTGTGGCGTGACCCGCACGACGGACGCCACCCACAAGCTCATTGCCGACAATATCCACCGCTCGGCGATGTATTCCGGCCAGATCGAAGGGGTGGGTCCGCGTTATTGCCCGTCGATCGAGGACAAGATCGTTCGCTTCGGTGAGCGGGACGGCCACCAGATCTTCCTCGAGCCGGAAGGGCTCGACGATGACACCATCTACCCGAACGGCATTTCGACATCCTTGCCGGAGGAGGTGCAAGAGGCCTTCATCCGCACCGTTCCCGGTCTGGAGAGTGTTTCGATCCTGCAGCCCGGCTATGCGATCGAGTATGACCACGTCGATCCGCGTGAGCTGCAACTTTCGTTGGCGGTGCGGAAGTCGCCCGGTCTCTATCTGGCGGGCCAGATCAACGGCACGACCGGGTATGAGGAGGCTGGAGCGCAGGGCCTTGTCGCCGGTCTGAATGCGGCTTTGGCAGCCATGGGCCGCGAACCCTTCGTCTTCAGCCGCACGGATTCCTATATCGGCGTGATGATCGACGACCTGACCTCGCGCGGCATCACCGAGCCTTACCGGATGTTCACCTCCCGAGCCGAGTATCGGCTGTCGCTGCGCGCCGACAATGCCGACATGCGCCTGACCCCGACCGGCATCGAGCTGGGTTGCGTCGGCGAGGCGCGGAGAACGCGGTTCGGCTCCTGGAAGCGTGCCTATGACGACGGCCATACGCTTCTCAAGTCCCTTTCGATCACGCCGAATGAAGGCGCGCGCTACGGCCTGAAACTCAACCGGGACGGCCAGCGGCGGACGGCCTTTGATCTCCTCGCTTATCCGGATCAGACGATCGAAGGGTTGCGACCGCTGTGGCCGCAGCTTGACGCGATCGATCCGCGCGTCAGCGAAGCCCTGCAGATCGATGCCGCCTATGCCGTCTATATGGAACGACAGGCCGCAGACATCGCTGGCATCCGCCGCGAGGAGAGCGCGGCAATTCCGGATGATTTCGACTATAGCGTTTTGCCCGGACTTTCCAATGAACTGAAGCAGAAACTGGCACAGCAGCGGCCGCGCAACCTAGCCCAGGCGATGAAGGTCGATGGAATGACGCCCGCCGCTGTCTCGTTGCTGCTGTCGTGGTTGCGGCGGCAGGAGCGCGGCGCCCAAGGTGTAACGGGGCGAGCGGCACAATGAATGCGAGTCCTGCCGAGCGCATGAAAGCGCTGCGTGTTTCACGTGAAACGCTCGACAAGCTGGAGCATTTCGCCGGACTGTTTCAGAAGTGGGCGAAGTCGATCAATCTGGTCGCACCATCGACGCTCGAAGATCTCTGGCAGCGGCATTTCGTCGATAGCCTGCAAGTCTTTCGATTGTCCCCCTTCCCAAAGACCTGGGTGGATCTTGGCAGCGGCGGCGGCTTCCCAGGCGTCATCACCGCCATTTGCTTGTCGGAACATGCTGACGGCTGGGTGCATCTCGTCGAGAGTAACAACAAGAAAGCTGCCTTTCTGCGTGTCGCCCTGAACGAGACCGGCGCCCGGGGCTCGGTTCATCCGATTCGCGTTGAACAAGCACCGTCGGTGATTCCGCGCTGCGAGGCGATTTCGGCCCGTGCGCTCGCTGATTTGACCCAGTTGCTGGACTACAGCGCGCCCTGGATGCTTGCGGATGGATCCAATACCATCGCATTCTTTCACAAAGGCCGGGATTATCAGCAGGAAGTAGACAAAGCCGTTAGCCGGTTTCAATTCGATCTGGTAAAACATGCAAGTGTCGTCGAGCAAGATTCGGTTGTGCTCGAGATTGCAAATCTTTCACGTCGCACGAAGTGTTAGGCGAGCGAAGCATGTTTGGCCCAAGAAATCGGATCATCACCATAGCCAATCAAAAAGGCGGCGTCGGCAAAACGACGACCGCGATCAACCTGGCAACAGCATTGGCAGCCATCGGCGAAAGGGTTTTGATCGTCGATCTCGATCCGCAGGGCAACGCAAGCACCGGCCTGGGCATCCAGCGCCGCGATCGGCATCTGTCCTCCTACGAGCTGATGATGGGTACACATTCGATCGGCGCGATCGCGCTCGAGACGGCTGTGCCGAACCTGACCATCGTTCCATCGACGATGGATCTGCTTGGCGTCGAGATGGAGATCTCGCGCGAGTCCGATCGGGTCTTTCGGCTGCGCAAGGCGCTGGCCGCGCCGGAGGCGCTCGCCTACTCCTATGTGCTCGTCGATTGCCCGCCGTCTTTCAACCTGCTGACGATGAACGCCATGGCCGCAGCCCATTCCGTCCTGGTTCCGCTGCAATGCGAGTTCTTCGCGCTGGAGGGCCTGAGCCAGCTTCTGGAGACGGTCGATCAGGTGCGTCGTACCGTCAATCCGAGCCTGGATATCCAGGGGATCGTGCTCACCATGTTCGATTCGCGCAACAATCTGGCCCAGCAGGTCGTCAGCGACGTTCGAACCCATCTCGGCGAGAAGGTTTATCACACCTTGATCCCGCGGAATGTCCGCGTGTCTGAAGCGCCATCCTACGGGAAGCCGGCGATCCTTTACGATCTCAAATGCGCCGGCAGCCAGGCCTATCTGCAGCTAGCGTCGGAAGTCATCCAACGTGAACGGCAGCGCAAGGCTGCGTAATTGTTTCGGTATCGTAATTAATCGGGTGTAGAATGAACGACGACAGCTCCAAGAGACGCCTCGGTCGCGGCTTGGCCGCCTTGATCGGCGAGATGGATCAGCCGTTGCAAAGCGGAGCGGCACCCGCGAGCCCGGTCAACCCGGACCGACGCGTGCCGATCGAGTTCGTCTCCCGCAACCCGCGAAATCCGCGTCGCCAGTTCGACGAAGCGGAACTGCAGGACTTGGCGAGCTCGATTCGCCAGCATGGCATCGTGCAGCCCGTGGTGGCGCGGACCGTCGGGCACGATCGTTATGAGATCATCGCCGGCGAACGGCGCTGGCGGGCGGCCCAGCTTGCGGGCTTCACCGAAATCCCGGTCATCGTGCGCGATGTCGACGACCGGACGGCGTTGGAAATCGCGATCGTCGAAAACGTCCAGCGCTCCGATCTCAATCCGCTGGAAGAAGCGCTCGGCTATGAACAGTTGATCGCCGAACACGGTTACACGCAGAACGATCTCGGCGACATCATCGGCAAAAGCCGCAGCCATGTGGCGAACAGCCTCCGGCTGCTGAAACTGCCCGAACCGGTCCGCGACATGCTTTCCGACGGCAGTCTCTCCGCCGGCCATGCGCGTGCCCTGGTCCCGACGTCCGACCCGGTTGCGCTGGCCCGCTCGATCGTCGCCAAGGGCCTCTCGGTGCGCGAAACCGAGCGCCTGGCCCAGCACGATATCAAGGCTCAGAATGATCCCAATTTTGCCAAGGTCCGGCCGCGCGAGGAAAAGGACGCCGATACGCTGGCACTGGAGCGCACCCTGTCGGATAGCCTCGGGCTCGAAGTGACCGTCAGCCACAAGGCTTCGGGTGGCCATCTCAGGATCGCCTACAAGACGCTCGACCAGCTTGAGGAGATTTGCCGGCTGCTCGAGCGGCGGTGAATGTGTCGTCATCCTCGGGCTTGACCCGAGGATCCCGGAAACGTCCCTACACGCTGAATGCAACACGCTCCCGAGTGCTTGTGCTTGGATCCTCGGGTCAAGCCCGAGGATGACGGGCGACGAATATGCAGGAGGCAGCCATTTAACTGGCCGGCGCGCTTCGCGCATCCGCCGCGCACTCAGCGCCTTGCCGACTGAATCGCGATCGCTAGCAGGTTTTGCAGCACCAGACTGTCTTCCAGGCTCTGGCGGGCCCGGCTCTGGTATATCGTGGCCTGGAGCCGGCTCAGTTCGCGCCGGATCGCCGGGGCCGTCCAGTGCTTGAGCGCCGCCTCGACGATCGGCTTGCGGCGGAAATGCAGGCCGCGGCCGAGGCTTGCGACCACTTGGTTCGCCGGCTGGCGGCTGGTGTCCATTTCGGCGCGCATCACATCCAGCTGCTGGAACTGCCTCAGACAGGCCTGGAGCACAAGGAAGGGCGGCGTCTTCGAGCTGGTGATCTTCTTCATGGCGTGCAGCAGGGCATCGACGTCGCCCTTGAGCACTGCATCGACCGCGTCGTCGACGGAGATGGCGCTGGCGTCGCCGACGATCGCAAGCACGTCCTCCTCGTCGATCATATCCTTGCCGCGGCAATAGAGCGCCAGCTTTCTGAGCTCGTTGCGTGACGCCATCCGGTCGCCGCCAAGCGCTTCGAGAAGACGCTCGCGGGCCGCTGGGCCTATACGCAAACCGGCCTCTGCGAGCTCCTTGTCGATCAAGGCCTGCAGGCTGCGGGCGTCGTCGCTGTAGCAGGCGATCGAGGCGACGGCGCGCGACGTTTCGCCGATCTTCCGGAGCGCGGCCCCCTTCTTGAGATCGCCCGCCTCGATGATAAGCGTGCTGCCGGTTGGCGGTGTATCGGCGAGGATCTGCAAGGCCTCGGCGATCGCCTTCTCGCTCGCAGCACCGCGGATCCAGACGAGCTTTTCGCCGCCGAAGAGGCCAATGGCGTTGACCTCGTCAAGCACCCGGCCGGCCTGCTGCAGCTCCGAGGCATCAAGCTTGACCAAGGCAAAGGGGTCGTCGAGAGCGACGCCGCAGCCGGCGGCAAGCTGCGCGGCGCGCTCCGAAACGAGGCCGCGATCAGGACCGTAGAGCAGGAAAAGACGGTAGTTCGAGGCACCTCTATTCAGGAAGCCGTCGAATTCGTGCGACTTGACCTCGCTCATCCGACTACCGGCGTCAGCGGCCGAGGGCGGCGGCGATATCGGCCCGGATCAGCTCCGCCAGCTCCTTGGCGGCGCGATTCTCGGCGTCACGCACGGCCCGAACCTTGGCGAATTCCTGTTCCGGGAAGTCGGCCAGGGCGACTGCCGAGCGATAGCCCGCCTTCACCGTCTCGCCGGTCGCCGTCCGCGTCAGATTGTAATCCGCCTTTACGACGATGCGGCCGGCGGCTGCCCGATCCTCGGCATCGTCGTAAAGCACACCCATCGTCCGGTGCGAAACGTCGAGGGCGAGATGGTATTGCGGGTTGACGGGCTCGCCCTGGCCGCCGGATGCCAGGAAGATCAAGGCATTGCGCACTTCCTGCTCGACGCGATCGTCCGCTTCCGAGATCTCGACGGAGCCAAGCGCCGCAGAGGTTGCGCCGGTCGGACCATCGGAATAGAGCGGCCGGACCTGGCAGCCGGCCAGCGCCGTCAGCAGCAATGTGCCGGCAAGCACGCCAAAGGACCGGAGACGAAGGCCAGCTTTCTCAGACAACGACATTGACGATCCTTTGGGGCACGACGATGATTTTTCTCGGGCTAGCGCCGTTCAGCGCCGCTTTGACGGCGTCAAGCGCGAGGACGGCGCTTTCAATCGCACTCTGATCTGCGTCGCGCGCGATTGTCAAATCGGCGCGTTTCTTGCCGTTGATCTGCACCGGCAAGGTGATTTCGTTCTCGACGACGAGCGCCGGGTCGAAGGTCGGCCAGGGTCTCTCGGCGATCAACCCTTCGCCGCCGATCTCGCGCCAGCATTCCTCGGCGAGATGCGGCATCATCGGCGCGATCAGGTCGATCAGGATCGTCGTGGCATCCTTGACGGCTGCGGTGACTGCCTGGTCGGCCTTGCCCGCGGCCACCTGGGTGAGCGGCGCGGCAAGCACGTTGACCAGTTCGTAGATGCGCGCCACGGCCTTGTTGAAGGCAAGCTTGTCGTAGTCGGCCTCGACGGCGCGCAAGGTGCGGTGGGCGGCCTGCGAGATCGCCAGGCCTTCCCCTTCCTTAGCCGGCGAAGCTTTTGCGCCGCGCAAGCTTTCCGCGGCCTCGCCGACCAGCCGCCAGACACGCTGGACAAAGCGGTGTGCGCCCTCGACGCCGGCCTCGGACCAGATGACATCACGATCCGGAGGCGAATCCGACAGCACGAAGAAGCGTGCCGTGTCGGCGCCGTAGGAGCCGATGATGTCATCCGGGTCGACGACGTTCTTCTTCGACTTCGACATCTTCTCGATCGAGCCGATGGCGACTTCCTCGCCGGTCTCGATCAGCACGGCGCGGCGGCGGCCGTCGATCTCGTCGATGCGGATTTCCGCCGGCGTGACCCATTCGCGCTGCGCGCCTTCGCCGCGGCTATAGGTCTCGTGCACGACCATGCCTTGCGTGAACAGCCCCTTGAAGGGTTCGTCCATCGCCACATGGCCGGTCGCCTTCATCGCCCGGGTGAAGAATCGCGAATAGAGCAGGTGCAGGATCGCGTGCTCGATGCCGCCGATATACTGGTCCACCGGCAGCCAGTGGTTGGCGGCCTTGGGATCGGTCGGCTTGTCCTCCCAAGGTGCGGTGAAACGCGCATAATACCAGGAGGAATCGACGAAGGTGTCCATCGTGTCGGTTTCCCGGCGCGCGTCCTTGCCGCATTGCGGGCAGGCGACGTGCCGCCAGGTCGGGTGCCGGTCGAGCGGATTGCCGGGCTTGTCGAAAGTGACGTCGGGCGGCAGCGTCACCGGCAGGTCGGCCTTCGGCACCGGCACGACGCCGCAATCCTCGCAATGGATGACCGGGATCGGGCAGCCCCAGTAGCGCTGCCGGGAGATGCCCCAGTCGCGCAGGCGGAAATTCACCTTGCGCTCGGCCCGCGGCGCGCCGTCCAGCGTTTCCTGCTCGAGCTTCGAGGCGACAGCCTCGAAGGCTTCTTCCGTCGAAAGCCCGTCGAGAAAGCGCGAATTGATCATCACGCCATCGCCGCCATAGGCCTCGTCCTCGATCGTGAAGGTCGCGGCATCGGCATCCTTCGGCATGACGACCGGCACGACCGACAGGCCGTATTTCCGGGCGAAATCCAGATCGCGCTGGTCGCCGGACGGGCAGCCGAAAATAGCGCCCGTGCCATAGTCCATCAGCACGAAATTGGCGACATAGACGGGCAGTTCCCACTCCGGGTCGAAGGGGTGCCGGGCGCGAATACCGGTATCGATGCCCTTCTTCTCGGCCGTCTCGAGAGCGGCGAGCGAGGTGCCGGCGCGCCGGCACTCCTCGCAGAAGGCGTCGATCGCCGCATCCTTGGCGGCGGCTTCCCTGGCGAGCGGGTGGTCGGCGGAAATCGCCAGGAAGGAGGCGCCGAACAGCGTGTCCGGCCGCGTCGTGTAGACCGTCAGTTCCTTCGTCTCGCCCGGAACCGTCGCCGGATCGAGTGCCCAGCGGAGAGCCAGGCCCTCGGAGCGGCCGATCCAGTTCTTCTGCATCAGCCGCACTTTTTCCGGCCACTGCTCCAGGCCGTCGAGGGCGTCGAGCAGGTCCTGGCTGAAATCGGTGATACGGAAGAACCACTGGGTCAGCTCGCGCTGCTCGACCAGCGCGCCGGAGCGCCAGCCACGACCGTCGATCACCTGCTCATTGGCGAGCACGGTGTTGTCGACCGGGTCCCAATTGACTTTCGATTGCCGGCGATAGACCAGGCCTTTTTCCAGGAAATCCAGGAACAGGTACTGCTGGCGCTGGTAATAGGCCGGATCACAGGTGGCGAATTCGCGGCTCCAGTCGAGCGACAGCCCCATGACCTTGAGCTGCGCCTTCATCGCGGCGATGTTCTGGTAGGTCCAGCCGGCCGGATGCACGCCGCGCTCCATGGCGGCGTTCTCGGCCGGCATGCCGAAGGCATCCCAACCCATCGGATGCAGCACGTTGAAACCGCGGGCCCGCTTGTAGCGGGCAACGACGTCGCCCATCGTGTAGTTGCGCACATGGCCCATGTGGATCCGACCGGACGGATACGGGAACATCTCGAGCACATAGTATTTTTCGCGCGGATCGTCGTTCTCCGTCTCGAAAACCTTGCGTGCGTCCCATTCCTGCTGCCAGCGCGGTTCGGTATCGCGCGGATTGTATCGTTCGGTAGCCATGTCTTTGTCGATGTTCCGGAAATTTTGCGGGGCTCAAAGCGCCCTCGTGATCGCTGGCCTGACCTTCATCACGAAACCGCCTGACCGTCAAGTTTTGAAGGCCGGAGCGCTGTACTTTGGCCTATTTGGCGGCCGCCGGCTTTGACGGGCTTGGCAAGCCATGCAAGTTTCAATAATCGCTTAACGGGTCTCGACACCGCAAGGAGCGCAGAATGGAAGTCCAGGAACGGCTGAACGACGTAATGAGCCGGATTCGTGCCAGCGAAGCGGCGGCGGACCGGGCTCAAGGCGGCGTCACCCTCGTCGCCGTCTCGAAGACCTTCGATGCCGAGGCGATCCGGCCGGCGATTGCCGCCGGCCAGCGGGTCTTCGGGGAAAATCGCGTCCAGGAAGCGCAAGCCAAATGGCCGGAGCTGAAGCGCGAGACTGCCGGCCTCGAGCTGCACCTGATCGGTCCGCTGCAGTCCAACAAGACGGCCGACGCCGTCGCGCTCTTCGACGTCATCGAAACGATCGATCGGGAGAAGGTCGCCCGCACCGTCGCCGCCGAGATCAAGCGCCAGGGCCGCAAGCCCCGCCTCTACGTGCAGGTCAATACCGGCCTCGAAGCGCAGAAGGCCGGGATTGCGCCGCAAGACACCCTTGCCTTCGTCGATCTCTGCCGCCTGGAGCTTGGCCTCGATATCGAGGGGTTGATGTGCATTCCCCCTCTCGATGAGAATCCCGGCCCGCATTTCGCGCTGCTGGCAAAGCTCGCGGCGAAGTGTGGCCTTAACAGGCTGTCGATGGGCATGTCCGGCGATTTCGAAACGGCCATCGG
Organism: Sinorhizobium fredii NGR234; assembly: GCF_000018545.1. Classification (NCBI taxonomy): domain Bacteria; kingdom Pseudomonadati; phylum Pseudomonadota; class Alphaproteobacteria; order Hyphomicrobiales; family Rhizobiaceae; genus Ensifer; species Ensifer fredii. The sequence continues at coordinate 3,524,477 of NC_012587.1, read as the reverse complement.
ATTCGGCGCCACCAGCGTTCGGGTCGGGTCGGCAATTTTCGGCGCGCGCTGAACGGCAGGCGCGCGAAAAGCTGCTGTTTCCGCCCATTACTCTTTCGTCGGGGTTCATCTTTCCCTCCACAGGCCTATCCTCAGAACCGAGGAGCCGGGCTGAACAGTCCGGATAGGTCAGTGGAGGAGAACGGAAATGGCGAGCCGCTATTCCGAAGTGTATGCCGCATGGAAAGCCGATCCGGCAAGCTTCTGGTCCGAGGCCGCAGAGGCGATCGACTGGTTCGAAAAGCCGCGGCTGATCTTCGACGCCGAGCGCGGAACCTACGGGCACTGGTTTCCGGATGGCGTCACGAACAGCTGTTACAACTGCCTCGACCGCCATGTCGAGGCTGGCCGTGGCGAGCAGACGGCATTCATTTACGACAGCCCCGTCACCGGCAGAATCGAAAAGATCTCCTATGCGGCGCTGCTTGACGACGTGAAGGCGATGGCTGCGGTCTATGGCAAGCTCGGCATCGGTAAGGGCGACCGGATCATCATCTATATGCCGATGATCCCTCAGGCGGCGATCGCCATGCTGGCGGCGGCGCGGATCGGCGCGGTGCATTCGGTCGTCTTCGGCGGCTTCGCCGCCAACGAGCTCGCCGTCCGCATCGACGATTGTCAGGCCAAGCTCGTCGTCTCGGCAAGCTGCGGGTTGGAACCGGGCCGCACCGTCGCCTACAAGCCGCTGCTCGATCAGGCGATCGAGATCGCCGGCAACAAGCCGGCCCATTGCCTGATCTTCCAGCGTGACATGCTGGCCGCCGGCCTGGTGCCCGACCGCGATATCGATTTCGCCGCCGCGCTTGCCGCCGCAAAACGAGCCGGCGAGGAAGCCCCCTGTGCGGAAGTCGCTTCCACCGATCCGCTCTACGTCCTCTATACCTCCGGCACCACCGGCCAGCCGAAGGGCGTCGTCCGCGACAATGGCGGCCACATGGTCGCGCTGAAATGGTCGATGGAGAATTTCTTCGGCGTCCAGCCCGGCGAGGTCTTCTGGGCGGCATCCGACATCGGCTGGGTCGTCGGGCATTCCTACATCGTCTACGGGCCGCTTCTCAACGGCAGCACCTCGATCCTCTTCGAAGGCAAGCCGGTCGGCACCCCCGATCCCGGCACCTATTGGCGCATCATCGCAGAGCACGGCGTCGCCGTGGTGTTCACCGCCCCAACGGCGCTCAGGGCGATCCGCAAGGAGGATCCGGAAGCCTCCCATGTGGCACGCTATGACCTGTCGCGCTTCCGCGCCCTCTATCTCGCCGGCGAACGCGCCGATCCGGACACGATCCGCTGGGCCGAGCGGGCGCTCGGCGTGCCGGTCATCGATCATTGGTGGCAGACGGAGACCGGCTGGCCGGTCGCCGGAAATCCGCTTGGCCTCGGCCTGCTGCCGGTCAAATACGGATCGCCCGCCGTCCCCCTTCCCGGCTACGACGTCCAGGTCCTCGACGATGCCGGCCATCCGGTCGAAGCCGGCACGCTCGGCAACGTGGTGGTCAAGCTGCCGCTGCCGCCCGGCTGCCTGCCGACGCTGTGGAAGGCCGACGATCGGTTTCGGGCGGCCTATCTGGAGGAATATCCCGGCTACTACAAGACGGCCGATGCCGGCTATATCGACGAGGACGGCTATGTCTTCATCATGGCCCGCACAGACGACATCATCAACGTCGCCGGCCATCGGCTTTCGACCGGGGCGATGGAGGAGGTCTGCGCCAGCCATCCGGACGTCGCCGAATGCGCCGTGATCGGCATCGCCGATCCCTTGAAGGGGCAAATTCCTGCCGGCTTCCTGGTAATCAATTCGAATGTTTCACGGGAAACATTGGAGATCGAGAAGGAGGTCGTCGCCCTCGTCCGCGAGCGTATCGGTCCCGTCGCCGCCTTCCGAACGGCGATCTGCGTCAAGCGCCTGCCGAAGACCCGGTCCGGCAAGATCCTGCGCGCGACGATCCAGAAGATCGCCGACCGCCAGCCCTGGAAGATCCCGGCGACGATCGACGATCCGGCGATCCTCGACGAGATCACCGAGGCGTTGCATGCCCGGGGGATTGGTGTCTGAGGTCCGCTTTGGCGAACTTGCAGACGTTGCGACAATCTACAATTCCGATGCCGGGTCCACCACTCCCTTGAACCATGCACAGAAGGCGGACACCGCCTTGTGCCGCGACGATTTGCTGATCAGGAAATAGCTCTCCTGCTCGAGAACGGATAGATCCGAGAGCACAATCAGGTCGCCGTTTTCGATCTCCCGTCGGCATACTTCCACCGGACAGAGCGCCACGCCGTGGCCGGCGATCGCGGCGGTGGCGAGCAGGTTGAAGTCCTGAAAGACCGGGCCCCTCGCTGCGGTCGTTTGCAGCCCGGCCCTGGCGAACCAGGTTTGCCAATGGGCCGTCGTCTCATCGTGCAAAAGGTCCGCGTGGGCGATGCGTTCAGCGTCGTCGAGCCGACCCTTGCGCTCCAGGTAGCGCGGGCTGGCGACCGGCCGGTTGACGCGTGAAAAGAGCCGCTCGCAGAGGACTCCGTCAGACAGATCGGCGCCAAGCGTGATCAGCACGTCGCAGCCGGTTTCGCGCAGACGCTGCGCTGCCATGGCGTAGACCACCTTGACCGTGACATCGGTCTGGCTTGCAAGGAAATCGCCGAGCGCCGGGATCAGCCAGCGGGTGGCGATCGAGGGAATGCAGGCGACGGTGATTTCCGATTTCGCCCGAAGCCTCAGGGATTCCACTTCGGCGGCGATGCGCTCGAAGCTGGCCGAAAGGGCCTCGGCGAGCCGTTCGGCTTCCGGTGCAAGGCGAACGCCGCGCTTTTCGCGCCGGAACAGCGGTCGGCCGAACCATTCCTCCAGTTGCCGGATCTGATGACTGACGGCGGCGTGGGTGACGTGCAATTCGTCGGCGGCGCGGGAAAAGCTCGCAAGGCGGGCGGCGGCTTCGAAGACCCGCAGGGCGCCCAAGGGGGGCATCATATGTAAATTCTCCTCAACTATCCGGTGAGGAATCATCGTTTGTAAGGAGCAGAAATCAAGCGAATAACGGAATGCATCGCGATCGGCCGGGCGCCGCATCGCGGCAAGTGTCAAATTTTCTTACACGAGGAAAACGCCATGTTCGTGCGCAGCCTGCAGGATATCGAAGCGACCGACCACTTCGTCGAGTGGGGCAGCGGAACCAGCCACCGCCTGCTGACGGAAAGGGACGGCATGGGCTTCACCGTCTGCCACACGGTTGTGCGGGCCAACAGCGTGTCGCTGCTTCAATACCGCAACCATCTCGAAGCCTGCTATTGCATCGCCGGCGAAGGCGAGGTCGAGGACATGGACGGCAATGTCTTTCCGATCCGCCAGGGCGACATCTATGTGCTTGACAAGCATGACAGGCACTATCTGCGTGGCGGCCGCGACGAGGACCTGATCCTCGTCAGCGTCTTCAATCCGCCGCTCAAGGGCACCGAACGCCACAACCTCAATGATTCGTCTGGCTCGGCCTATTGAGAGGGCGTATTGGCCCTCATCCGCATGCCGGCACCTTCTCCTCGCAAGCGGGGCGAAGGAGACTCGCGGTGCCCTCCTTAGTCCGCTCTCGCCGCATACGGGGTCCCTTGCGTGAGACATAGCCAACAAAAAACCCGGATCACAAAATCCGGGTTTCTTGAGTCTCTCGGCGAGAAAGCGATCAGAAATTGTCGTCTTCGTCTTCGTCCTTGCGGTCCGACTTCAGCGACTTCAGCTTGGCGAAGACGGCATCGGCGTCGATTTCCTTCTCTTCTTCGCGTTCGTAGCCGTAGTCGAGCTTCTCGGTTTCCCGCGCGGACTCGAGCGTTGCGCCGACCTCGGCTGCGGTCGGCAGCGGGCGGCCCTTGGCAGCGCGCTCGACTTCGAGGTCGAGGTCGATCTGCGAGCAGAGTCCGAGGGTGACCGGATCCATCGGCGTCAGGTTGGCCGAGTTCCAATGGGTGCGCTCGCGAATCTGCTCAATCGTCGACTTCGTCGTGCCGACCAGGCGCGAGATCTGCGCGTCCTTCAATTCGGGATGGTTGCGGACCAGCCAGAGAATGGCGTTCGGGCGGTCCTGACGCTTGGAAACCGGGGTGTAGCGCGGTCCCTTGCGCTTCGAATCCGGAACCCGGACCTTCGGTTCGGAGAGCTTGAGCTTGTGGTTGATATTTGCCTCGCCGCGGGCGATCTCGTCGCGCGAAAGCTGACCGGTGGCAATCGGATCGAGGCCCTTGATGCCCTGCGCCGATTCACCGTCGGCAATCGCTTTGACTTCGAGCGGGTGCAGCTTGCAAAACTGCGCGATCTGGTCGAACGACAGTGCGGTGTTGTCAACGAGCCAGACGGCCGTTGCCTTGGGCATAAGCAATTGCTGAGCCATGGATATAGTCCTTTTGTCCGTCCGCGCCGGTGTCGCGGGCCGTGGAGTCTACCACTGATTTCCGGGAATTGAGCGTTCTATATCGTTGTTGTCTCGAAATTGCAATTCTTCACTTCCGAATGTGCTTTTGTCTAATTGCGGCCAAGCTTCGACCTGCTATGAATCGTGCAAAGGGCGGTGGGAGTGCCGCCGAGAGCGGTGCGCGCCGCTCCAACTTTCGAAATCATCATGTCGATGTTCCGGGTGGATTCGACCCACACTCATCGTCATCCAGGCAGCAATGCGCAGGGAGGAAAATATGGACGTCAAGACCTATCCGGTCCTGGAAGCGGCCAAGAACCGCACGCTTGTCGACAACGCGACCTATCTGAAATGGTATGAGGAAAGCGTTGCCGATCCGGAGAAGTTCTGGGGTGAGCACGGCAAGCGGATCGAATGGTTCGAGCCCTATACCACGGTCAAGAATACGTCCTTCGACGGCAATGTTTCGATCAAGTGGTTCGAAGACGGGCTGACCAACGTCTCCTACAATTGCATCGATCGCCATTTGAAGACCCATGGCGAGAAGACCGCAATCATCTGGGAGGGCGACAATCCCTACATCGACAAGAGGATCACCTATAACGAGCTCTACGACAAGGTTTGCCGGCTTGCCAACGTGCTCAAGAAGCATGGCGTCGAGAAAGGCGACCGCGTCACCATCTACATGCCGATGGTGCCGGAAGCGGCCTATGCGATGCTCGCCTGCGCCCGCATCGGCGCGATCCACTCGGTGGTTTTCGGTGGCTTCTCGCCGGAGGCGCTCGCCGGCCGCATCGTCGACTGCGAATCCACCTTCGTGATCACCTGCGACGAGGGCTTGCGCGGCGGCAAGCCGGTGCCGCTCAAGGAAAACACCGAAAAGGCGATCGACATCGCTGCCCGGCAGCATGTCATGGTCAACAAGGTGCTGGTCGTCCGCCGCACCGGCGGCAAGGTGCCGTGGGCGCCGGGCCGCGACGTCTGGTATCATCAGGAAATCGCCACGGTCGAGCCGCATTGCCCGCCGGAAAAGATGCGCGCCGAGGACCCGCTGTTCATTCTCTATACGTCCGGATCGACCGGCAAGCCGAAGGGCGTGCTGCACACGACCGGCGGCTATCTCGTCTACGCCTCGATGACACATCAATATGTCTTCGACTATCACGACGGCGATATCTACTGGTGCACGGCCGATGTCGGCTGGGTCACCGGCCACTCCTATATCGTCTACGGGCCGCTCGCCAACGCCGCGACGACGCTGATGTTCGAGGGCGTGCCGAATTTCCCGGATGCCGGCCGCTTCTGGGAAGTGATCGACAAGCACAAGGTCAATATCTTCTACACCGCCCCGACCGCCATCCGCTCGCTGATGGGCGCCGGCGACGATTTCGTCAATCGCTCGTCGCGCTCGTCGCTGCGTCTGCTCGGCACTGTCGGCGAACCGATCAATCCGGAAGCCTGGGAGTGGTACTACCATGTCGTCGGCGCGGAGCGCTCGCCGATCGTCGACACGTGGTGGCAGACGGAGACCGGCGGCATCCTGATCACGCCGCTGCCGGGCGCGACCGATCTCAAGCCTGGTTCGGCGACGCGGCCGTTCTTCGGCGTCAAGCCGCAGATCGTCGACAATGAAGGAAACGTGATCGACGGGCCGGCCGACGGCAATCTCTGCATCACCGACAGCTGGCCGGGGCAGATGCGCACCGTCTATGGCGACCACGAGCGCTTCATCCAGACCTATTTCTCCACCTACAAGGGCAAGTACTTCACCGGCGACGGCTGCCGCCGCGACGAGGACGGCTACTACTGGATCACCGGCCGCGTCGACGACGTGTTGAATGTATCGGGTCACCGCCTCGGCACGGCGGAAGTCGAATCGGCGCTCGTTTCGCACCATCTCGTCTCGGAAGCGGCGGTGGTCGGCTACCCGCACCCGATCAAGGGCCAGGGTATCTATTGCTACGTGTCGCTGATGGCCGGCGAGGTCGGCAGCGACGAGCTGCGCCAGGAACTCGTCAAGCATGTGCGTTCGGAGATCGGGCCGATCGCCACGCCGGACAAGATCCAGTTCGCGCCCGGCCTGCCGAAGACCCGCTCCGGCAAGATCATGCGGCGGATTCTGCGCAAGATCGCCGAGGACGACTTCGGTTCGCTCGGCGACACCTCGACGCTCGCCGATCCGGCGGTCGTCGACGACCTGATCGCCAATCGCCAGAACCGCGGGTGAGGTTGGTTTTTGGGGTATGAGGGACGGGAAGGCGCGACGAAACGCCCCCTCATCCAGCCTGCCGGCCACCTTCTCCCCGCAAGCGGGGCGAAGGGACTTGCCGCCCGCTCTGTCGGAAAGAGAGATGCCGCAAGCTCTCGTCCCCCCGCGCGGGGGAAGGGCCAGGGTGAGGGCCGACAGGACATTGAGCGTCGAATCTCTGCGGACCGGAAGCGGGTCGTGCCCATCAAACAACGACTGATTCGCCTCCGAAACGACGTCCAGCCACCCCCAGCCTCTCAGAAATCGATCGCCCGGCCCTTGATTTCCCAGTCACCGAACCGGGCCGGATCGAGGCCGCCGCGACCGCCGAATTCCTGCGGCATCGCCGCCTGCTCCTCGGCGCGCCGTCTCTCCTCAGCCTCCTTCAAGGCGCGAAGAGCAGCCGGCGACAGCGGCCGCTTCGCGTGACCGGGTGAATTGTCGTTGTCGTTCTGCATGTGGCGGACGGATTTCCCTGACGATATTGAAGAGCGGGGACTTTATCCCCATCATATAAGTCGCTTCCGTCAAGGCGGGAACCCTGATTCACGTGAAACGTTTGGGGGAGAGCTCGCAGGACACGCCGAGCTTGCCCGTCGCGCTTCGCCGCCGCCGGGCGAGAAGCAATTGAAAATGCCCGGAGCCTGAATCATGAACCTTGTTCGCACCGCAATGTTACTGGCCTTCATGACCGCCCTCTTCATGGCCGTCGGCTATGTCATCGGCGGAAGGGGCGGCATGATGATCGCCCTGCTGATGGCCGCGGGCATGAACTTCTTCTCCTACTGGAATTCCGACCGCATGGTACTGCGCATGTATCGGGCCCAGGAGGTCGACGAACGCGATGCGCCGGAATATTACGGCATCGTGCGCGACCTGGCGACGAATGCCGGCCTGCCGATGCCGCGCGTTTATGTCATCGACAGTCCGCAGCCGAACGCCTTTGCCACTGGCCGCAACCCGCAGAATGCGGCGGTCGCTGCCTCGACCGGCCTGCTGCAGTCGCTCTCCTATGAGGAAGTCGCCGGCGTGATGGCGCATGAACTCGCGCATATCCAGTATCGCGATACTCTGACGATGACACTGACGGCGACGCTCGCCGGGGCCATCTCGATGCTCGGCAACTTCGCCTTCTTCTTCGGCGGCAACCGCGACAACAACAACCCGCTCGGCTTCGTCGGCGTGCTGATCGCGATGATCGTCGCTCCGTTCGCAGCCATGCTGGTGCAGATGGCGATCAGCCGCACACGCGAATATTCTGCCGACCGGCGCGGCGCGGAGATCTGCGGCAATCCTCTCTCGCTCGCCTCGGCGCTCCGCAAGATCGCCGGCGCCGCCCATGCCATTCCGAACTATGATGCCGAGCGCAACCCGGCGACGGCGCACATGTTCATCATCAATCCGCTCTCGGGCGAGCGCATGGACAATCTCTTCTCGACCCATCCGAACACCGAGAACCGCGTTGCGGCGCTCGAACGGATGGCGCGCGAAATGTCAGCGGGGTCGACGGCGCCGGCTCGCCCTGATAATGCGGTGCGCAGATCGCGCTCCGTCCCGAAAACCGGCTGGGGTCGCGGTGGTTCCGAACCGCCGAAAGGCCCCTGGTCCTGATGTCAGAAAACAACAAGAACGATTCACGTCCGAAACGATCCAGGCCGCACAAGCCTTCCCGGGGGGGAGGAGCGCAGTCTGGCGCCAGCCTCCAGGCGAAGCCGGGGCTGAAGAGCCGTCAGGCCGCGGCCAAGATCCTCGCGGCGGTCATCGACCGCAACACCTCCCTCGACGGCATGCTCGACCAGGAGCATGGCAATCCCGCCTATCGCGAGTTGAACGATGCCGACCGGGCGCTGGTGCGCGCCATCCTCAATTCGGCACTCCGGCACCTGCCGCGGATCCGCGCCGCGATCGATTCGCTGCTGCAGACGCCGCTGCCCGAGGGGGCGCGTGCGCTCGAGCACGTGCTGACCGTGGCGGCAGCACAGATCCTCTATCTCGACATTCCGGACCATTCGGCCGTCGACCTCGCCGTCGAGCAGGCACAGTCGGATCCGCGCAACCGCCGCTTCGCCAGCCTCGTCAACGCCGTGCTCAGGCGCCTTTCGCGCGAGAAGCAGGCGATTCTCGAGGCGCTGCAGACCGTGCCGGCCATTCCGGCCTGGTTCTACGAGCGGCTCGTCGCTCACTATGGCCGCGCCGAGGCGGAAGCGATTTCAGAAGCACAGCTCGTTCCGGCCGCGATCGATCTGACGGTGAAGTCCGAACCGGCCCTGTGGGCCGAGCGCCTCGGCGGCACGGTGCTGCCGACCGGTTCCGTTCGGCTCGGCGATTTTACCGGGACGATCCCGTCCTTGCCGGGTTTCTCGGAAGGGGCCTGGTGGGTGCAGGATGCGGCCGCCTCCATTCCGGCGCGTCTTTTCGGCGATCTTTCCGGAAAGACCGTGGTCGATCTCTGCGCGGCGCCGGGCGGCAAGACAGCCCAGCTCATCCTTGCGGGTGCGAAGGTGACGGCGCTCGACCAGTCCTCCAGCCGGTTGCGGCGGCTGAAAGCCAATCTTGAGCGGCTCGGCCTCGAAGCCCGCACGAAAGAGACCGACATGGCGGAATTCCGACCGGACGAGCTCTTCGACGCAGCCCTTCTCGATGCCCCCTGCTCGTCGACCGGCACCACGCGGCGTCATCCGGATGTGCTGTGGACGAAGGGGCCTGGGGACGTCGAAAAGCTGGCCCGGCTTCAGGAGCGGCTGCTGCGCCATGCGCTCACCGTCGTCAGGCCGGGCGGCATCGTCGTCTTTTCCAATTGTTCGCTCGATCCGCGCGAGGGTGAAGAGGTCGTGGCGCGGGTCGTGGCGGACGGCGATTGCGAACGTCTGCCGATCGCCGCTTCCGACTGGCCGGGGCTCGAGGCGGCGATCACCGCGCTCGGCGAGTTCCGCACGACGCCGGCGATGCTGCCGCTCGACCAGCCCTTTTCAGCTGGGCTCGACGGTTTCTATGCGGCTGTGCTTCGCCGCGCCGACGGCCGGGACAATTGACGCGTCAGGACCGCCCGCCTATCAATGACGCCGGATTGATAGAAATTTAATCATCCTTCCGGCACGATCCCGGCCCATGAAAGCGAATCTGGCGCAATCCCGACAAGTGCTCATCAAGCGCTTCGACGTTTCCGTCGCGGCAATCAAGAAACCTGCAGGCGCCGATGCTGTTTTCCGGTAAACGAAGGCTGCTCTACCTGTATCTGCGCGAAGGCTGGCGCCGCCTTGCGCGGCGGCTGGCGCTCGGACGGTTGTCGGCTTTGCGGTTTTCCGCGTCGACGCCGGATCGGCTCATCGTCGCGCCGACGGACCTCAGGGCCATCGATCCCTTCGTGGCGGAGGAAATTCTTCAGGGCCGCTATCCACTGGCGGGCCGGGTGCTTGATACCGAGGGCGATTCGCCCTTCGAGATCGACCTGCCGTCGCACGAATTCGCCAACCGGCTGCATGCTTTCGACTGGCTGCGCCACATGCGGGCCGTACGCGATGAAGCCGGCTTCGCCCGGCTTCGCCATATCCTCGACGACTGGATGGGCACGCATGGCCGCAATATCGGCGGTATCTCCTGGGAGGCCGACGTGGTCGCCCAGCGCGTCATCGCCTGGCTGTCGCATTCGCCGGTGGCGCTGCGCAATGCCGAGCATGGTTTCTATCGCCGCTTCCTCAAGAGCCTGGCCTTCCAGGTCCGCTATCTCCGCCATATCGCCGGGACCGTACCGGACGGCGAGGCGCGGCTCAGGGTCCGCATCGCGCTGGCCATGGCTTCCGTGTCGATGCCTGTCTCTGCTTCGGCGCTGCGCAGGGCCGGGCGCGGTCTTGATCTCGAGCTTGACCGGCAGATCCTGCCCGATGGCGGCCATTTTTCGCGCAATCCGCGCGCCGCACTCGAACTGCTGCTCGACCTGCTGCCGCTCAGGCAGACCTATGTCAATCTCGGTCACGACGTGCCGTCACGGCTGATCTCCGGAATCGACCGGATGTACCCGGCGCTGCGCTTCTTCCGGCACCAGAGCGGCGAACTGGCGCTCTTCAACGGCGCAAGCTCGGTGCCGGCGCATGAGCTTGCGTCGGTGCTGCGTTACGACGAGACGGCCGGCGAGCCGTTCCGGTCGCTTCCGCATATCGACTTCGAGCGGCTTTCCCTCGGCGAGACCGTCGTCATCGTCGATACGGGGGGTCCGCTGTCGGTCGATCTGTCGCGCGGCGCCCATGCCGGCTGCCTCTCCTTCGAGATGTCTTCGGGACGAAACCGTCTGATCATCAATGCCGGCGCGCCGAAATTCGCCGGCGAACGATTTCGACAAATGGCCCGCGCGACCGCTGCACATTCGACGGTGACGGTGAACGACACCTCCTCCTCGCGTTTTTCGCAATCGGCCTTTCTCGGTCCGATCATGGTCAGTGGGGTATCGCGGATCGAGGCGCAGCGAAGCGACGAGCCCGGCCGCATCGAATCCGTCAAGGCGCGCCATGACGGCTATCTCGGCGCCTTCGGGCTCATCCACGAGCGCGACATCGGCGTCCTGAACGGCGGCCGGCTGATCCGCGGACGCGACCGGCTTGCCCGGGAAAACGGCAGCGATCCGGAGGCGTCCGATGCCGCGATTGCCGTTGCCCGCTTTCACATCCATCCGGCGATCGGGCTTCGCCAGAGCAGCAAGAGCGAGATCTATCTGAGTGCGCCCGACGGCGAGGGCTGGCTTTTTGCCTGCCGGGACGGAGAGCTGGCGGTCGAGGAGGATGTCTTCTTCGCCGACCCCTCCGGTGTGCGCGCCTCGTCGCAGATCACCGTCACCTTCACGGCGGGGTCGCAACCGGAGATCCAGTGGACGCTGACCCGCGAGGGCTAGACTCAGGACCAGGAAGCTATTTTCCACCCCCTGCGGCGGCGAAGGTTCCTTCCGCTGGCAAGCTGTGCTAACGGGCAGCCACCCCAATCGCCGGCACCCCTCTTCCAAGCGTCCGGCGCTGCAAAGGAGCATGGTTGATGGCTGTCGCCTCCAAGAAAATCCCGGCTCCGGACGAAGTCCGGATTCAAACTGCCCTCCTCTCGGTGTCCGACAAGGCGGGCATCGTCGAACTCGCCCGCGCCCTCCACGGGAAGGGTGTTCGGCTGGTGTCGACCGGCGGCACGCACAAGGCGCTGGCGGCGGCCGGGCTTCCGGTCAGCGACGTTTCCGAACTGACCGGCTTTCCGGAAGTCATGGACGGCCGCGTCAAGACGCTCCATCCCGGCGTGCATGGCGGCCTGCTGGCGATCCGCGACGATGCAGACCACAAGGCAGCGATGGACGAGCACGGCATCACCGGCATCGACCTCGCCGTCATTAATCTCTACCCGTTCGAAGAGGTTCGCGCCCAGGGCGGCGATTATCCGACCACCGTCGAGAACATCGACATCGGCGGTCCCGCGATGATCCGCGCATCGGCCAAGAACCATGCCTATGTGACGATCGTCACCGATCCGGCCGATTATTCGGCGCTGCTCGAGGAGATCGCCGACGGTACGACGCGCTACGCCTTCCGCCAGAAGATGGCGGCCAAGGCCTATGCCCGGACGGCGGCCTACGACGCGGCGATCTCCAACTGGTTCGCCGAGGCGCTCGACTTGGCCATGCCGCGCCATCGGGTGATCGGCGGCGTGCTCAAGGAAGAGATGCGCTACGGCGAGAACCCGCACCAGAAGGCAGGCTTCTACGTGACCGGCGAACAGCGGCCGGGGGTTGCGACCGCGGCGCTGCTGCAGGGCAAGCAGCTTTCCTACAACAACATCAACGATACGGACGCGGCCTTCGAGCTGGTCGCGGAGTTCCTGCCGGAAAAGGCGCCGGCCTGCGCGATCATCAAGCACGCCAATCCCTGCGGCGTCGCCACCGCGCCGTCGCTCACTGAGGCCTATCGCCGGGCGCTCGCCTGCGATTCGACCTCGGCCTTCGGCGGCATCATCGCTCTCAACCAAGAGCTCGATGCGGAAACGGCCGAAGAGATCGTCAAGCTCTTCACCGAGGTGATCATCGCGCCGTCGGTCAGCGACGAAGCCAAGGCGATCATCGCCAGGAAGCCCAACCTCCGCCTGCTGGCGGCCGGCGGCCTGCCGGATGCGCGCACCCCCGGGCTGACTGCCAAGACGGTAGCCGGCGGCCTGCTCGTCCAGACCCGCGACAACGGCATGGTCGAGGATCTCGAGCTCAAGGTCGTCACCAAGCGTGCACCGACGGCACAGGAACTCGAGGACATGAAATTCGCCTTCAAGGTGGCCAAGCACGTCAAGTCGAACGCCGTCGTCTACGCCAAGGACGGCCAGACCGCCGGCATCGGCGCCGGCCAGATGAGCCGTGTCGATTCGGCCCGCATCGCCGCCATCAAGGCCGAGGAAGCGGCCAGGGCGCATGGCCTCGCCGCACCGCTGACCCGCGGCTCGGCGGTCGCCTCGGAGGCCTTCCTGCCCTTCGCCGACGGTCTTCTCTCGGCGATCGCCGCCGGCGCCACAGCCGTCATCCAGCCGGGCGGCTCGATGCGCGACGAGGAGGTGATCGCCGCGGCCAACGAACACAATGTTGCGATGGTGTTTACGGGAATGCGGCATTTCCGGCACTGAGCGGGGACGTATGCCGTCTCAACGGTATTGCAGCGATCTGAGTCTGTTGCGCCTTCGGAAAAGCTTCCTCCCCCCCGTCATCCTCGGGCTTGACCCGAGGATCCAGGCGCAGGCCTCACCAGGAAGCCGAGCAGATTTCAGCGTGGCACGCGCATTTGCGGTTTGCCGGCTTGGGAGTGGATCCTCGGGTCAAGCCCGAGGATGACGGCTGAGAGGTTCGCTCTTCTGCTTGGCAGGCCCGCCGCGAGCCTTCGCCCGCGCCCTCACGCCGGGCGATGCGCCGGGTAGGGCGTGCGCAGCAGGATGATGAGCCCGACGGCGAGAAAGGCGACCAGCGCCAGCATGCCGATGCGGGCCGAAGCGGTCATCAGGGTGATGGTGGCGACGGAGGCAGGCGCCAGGAACGAGGTCGCGCGCCCCGACAGCGCATAAAGCCCGAAATAGCGCCCCGCCTCGTCAGGCGAAACGCTGCGGGCGAGATAGGATCGCGACGAGGCCTGGACCGGGCCGAAGGCGATGCCGACGAGGAGGCCGTAGAGGATATAGGCTTTCTCCGCTGCCGTGCCGAAAAGCCCTCCCGAATCCTCGATCGGCAGTGCGACAAGCCCGAACAGCGTGAAGCCGGGGCCGGTCGAAACGATGCCGAGCGTCGCGACCGTCAGGCAGACGAGGCTGGCGACGACGATTCGTTTCGAGCCGAGTCGCGTGTCGAGCCGGCTTGCATAGAGGCAGCCGCCGATCGCGACGACGTTCAGGATGATGCCGTAAAGGCCGAGTTCCATCGTCTGCCAGCCGAACATGCCGGCGGCGAAGGTGCCGCCGAGCGCCAGCAAGCCGTTGACGCCATCCTGGAAGATCATACGGGCGATCAGGAAGCGCAGGATTCCCGCCCTCTCCTTGAGTTCGCTGAGCGTGCCCCTGAGTTCTGCCAGGCCCCGGGCCGTCGCTTCCCCGAGCGATGTCGTCGCCTTGCCCGCATCCGGGGTGAAAAGGAACATCGGCAGCACGAAGACCAGATACCAGAGCGCCGCGATAGGCCCGGTGATGCGTGCGTCTTCGCCCTTGGCCGGATCCAGCCCGAAAAGCGGATCGAGCCCGAGCGCCGTCTTGCCGGTGGCCGGATTCCCGGCAAGCAGGGCGACGACGCCGATCAGCACGATCATGCCGCCGAGATAGCCGAGCCCCCAGGCGATGTTGGAGATCCTACCGACATCCTTCTCGCCGACGAGCCGCGGCATCATCGAATCGTTGAAGACGATCGAGAATTCGGCGGCGACCGTTGCGAGCGCCAGGAAGATCGCCGGGTAGATCAGCGGTGAACCGGGCACCGCGAACCAGAGCATCGCCAGCGAGGCGATCTTTATGGCGGCAAAGAAGGCGATCCACGGCTTGCGCGGTCCGGTCGCGTCGGCGATGGCGCCAAGCACCGGCGAAAGCACCGCAATGGCGATGCCGGAAACTGTCAGCGTGTAGCCCCAGAGCGCCTGGCCCGCCGCCGGGTCTGTCGTTAGCCGGGAAACGAAATAAGGTGCAAAGATGAAGGTGGTGATGACGGTGAAGAAAGGTTGCGCGGCCCAGTCGAACAGCATCCAGCCGGCAATGCCGAGACGGCTGGTTTTCGGCTGTTCTCGCGCTCGTTCGGCTGCAATGTCCAAGCATCCCTCCCGGAATTGGCACCCGCGCCAATGCTGGGCGCGGGTGCCAATGCGTCGAAATTCACGCTTGAACCGGGAACGGAATCAGTCCTCCGGGCCAGCGGCCCGAAGGGAATGTGTCATTTCGCCCTGCCGCGCGCAAGATCGCTGAGCAGACCTGCGGCGACGGTGATCTTGGCAAGCGTCGTCTCGCCCTTTTCGGTCAGGAGCTTCAGCTGGTCGCCGGCGCGCGACACACGCTCACGGTCCTGTTCCTGCCAGGCGAGAATCGGGTTGCGTTCACGCTTCTGTTCGACAAGCGCGGCGACGGTGATGTCGCGGCGGGCGGTGGCTATGTCGGCAACCGCCCGTGTCAGGGCCATCGCCTCGAACTGCTCGGTGGCGGGGACGCGGTCGGCGGCCGCCAGCAGGCGGTTGACGCGGAGCGTCTCGGTCACCGCGAAGTAGCCTTGTGCGGTGCGATTGAGCGGTTCGCCGGTCACCGTGGCGATCTGCATGATCTCCGGGACCAGGGTCATCAGCGACAATTCGGCGATCTCTTCGGCAAGCTTTGCCGGCACACCGCTCTCGATGAAGCCCGCCGCCTTCAGGCGCGACTCCTCGGCGCCCTCGCTCGAAATTGCCGCGCGCATCGTGCCGCGCAGCTTTTGCAGCCCCTCACGAAGCCGCGCCACCGCCTCGGCCACCGGCCCATCGGAGGCCCGGGTGCGCAAGGCGCGTTCGGCGACCAGCGCAAAGATGCGCCCGACCTCCTGGTAGAGCCTGTTCTGGACCGCGCCGCTGATCCTGTTGTCGAGCGCGTCGATCTCGCCGTAGATCCGCGGCAGGTCGAAACCGTCGAGTGCCAGGACCGCCGCCTTGACGACGTCGGCGGAAAGGAAGCCGGTGCCGTCGGTGAGGGTCGAGACGAAGGCCGGGCCGCCGCGGTTGATCGTCTCGTTGGCGAGCACCGTCGCAACGATTTCGCGGCGCAGGCGATGGCCGTGGATGTCGCCGGCATAGGTCTTGCGCATCTTGGCCGGGAAGTAGCGCTCGAGCGTCGCGGTGAAATAGGGATCGTCCGGCAGATCGCTCTGGACCAGCTCGTCGAACAGCACAAGCTTCGCATAGGAGAGCAGCACGCCGATCTCGGGCCGCGTCAACGGCTTGCCCGCCTGGTAGCGCTCGGCCATCGCCAGTTCGGTCGGCAGGGTTTCCACCTTGCGGTTCAGTTGGCCATCGGCTTCGAGCCGCGCCATCAGACGCGCCAGCGGCGTGCGGTTGGCGGGGCCCAGCATCTCCGTGAGCGAGATCGCCAGCGATTGCTGGTAGTTGTTGCGCAGCACGAGATGGCCGACTTCGTCGGTCATCGCCGCCAGCAGCGTGTTGCGCTTGGGCCGTGTCAATCGTCCGTCGCGCATCGCCGAGGCGAGCGCGATCTTGATGTTGACCTCGACGTCGGAGGAATTGACGCCGGCCGAATTGTCGATCGCATCGGAATTGCAGCGCCCGCCGGCGAGCGAGAAGCCGATGCGCCCCCTCTGGGTGACGCCAAGATTGGCGCCCTCGCCGATGACCCGGGCGCGCACCTCTTCCGCCGTGACGCGGATCGGGTCGTTGGCGCGATCGCCGACGTCGGCGTCGGTTTCGCTGCTGCCGCGCACATAGGTGCCGATGCCGCCGAACCACAGGAGGTCGACCTGGCTCTTCAGGATGGCGTTCATGATCTCGAACGGCGTTGCCTTCTGCTTGTCGATGCCGATCGCCGCCATCGCCTCGGGCGTCAGGGTGACGAGTTTCTCCGTGCGCGAGATGATCATTGCCCCGGGCGAAAGCGTCTTGCGGTCGTAGTCCTGCCAGCTCGAGCGCGGCAGCGCGAACATCCGCGTGCGCTCGGCAAAGGAGCGATCGATATCCGGATTCGGATCGATGAAGATGTCGCGGTGGTCGAAGGCGGCAAGCAGCCGGATCTTTTCCGAGAGCAGCATGCCGTTGCCGAAGACGTCGCCCGACATGTCGCCGACGCCGGCCACCGTGAAGGGTGTCGTCTGGATGTCGATGTCCATCTCGCGGAAATGCCGCTTGACGGCTTCCCAGGCGCCGCGCGCCGTGATGCCCATCTTCTTGTGGTCGTAGCCGGCCGAGCCGCCGGAGGCGAAGGCGTCGTCGAGCCAGAAGCCGGCCTCCTGCGCCAGCCCGTTCGCCGTGTCCGAGAAGGTCGCGGTGCCCTTGTCGGCCGCCACGACGAAATAGGGATCGTCGCCGTCGAGGCGAAGCGTGTCCTTGGGTGGCACGACCTCCTGGCCGACGATGTTGTCGGTCACCGAGAGCAGCGTGCGGATATAGGTCTTGTAGGCCTCGGTTCCGGCCTTGAAGATCTCGTCGCGGCTGCCGCCGACCGGCAGCTGCTTCGGGTAGAAGCCGCCCTTGGCACCGACCGGAACGATGACCGCATTCTTGACCTGCTGCGCCTTGACGAGGCCAAGCACCTCGGTGCGGTAATCCTGGGCCCGGTCGGACCAGCGCAGCCCGCCGCGCGCCACCTTGCCGAAACGCAGATGGACGCCTTCTACCTCGGTGCCGTAGACGAAGATTTCGCGGAAGGGCCGCGGTTCCGGCAGGCCCTCGAGCTGTTTCGGGTCGAGCTTGAAGGCAAGCACGGAGCGCGGCCTGCCTTCGGCATCCTTCTGGAAATAGTTGGTCCGAAGCGTCGCCTGGATGGCGTTGGCGTAGCGGCGCAGGATCCGGTCCTCGTCGAGGCTCGGCACGGCGGAGAGCGCCTCCTCGATCGTCGCAAGAAGGGCGCCGGTCTTCTTGGCGCGCGCCTTGACGTCGATCTTCGGATCGAGCCGCGTCGAGAACAACCGGAAAATATCGGCGGCGATGGCGGGGTATTTGTTCAGCGTGTCGGCGATATAGCCCTGCGAATAGGTGATCCCCGCCTGGCGCAGGTAGCGCGAATAGGCGCGCAGCACCGTGACTTCGCGGGCGGTCAGCCCGGCCAGCAGAACGAGACGGTTGAAGTTGTCGTCCTCGATCGTGCCGTTCCAGGCGGCGAGGAAGGCCTCCTCCAGCGCAGCACCGGTCTTGGCGAGATGAACCGTGTGCCCGTCGCGGTGAATGAGTTCCATGTCGTGCAGCACGACCTCGCGCGGTTCGTGCCCAGAGGCGCGCACGCCGATGTCGTGAGTCTGCTCGCTGATGACGCGGAAACCGAGATTTTCGAGGAGCGGCACGCGGCGGGAGAGCGAAACCGGCGTATCGGCGTGGAAGATCTTCAGTTCCAGCGCGTCGGGGCTTTCCCGGTCCCGGTGATAGAAGGAGATGCGAATCGGGTCGTCCGCCTTGCAGGCGGCTATGCCGTCAAGGTCGGCATAGGCCTCGGCCGGCGTGAAGGCGGCCTGATAGGCCTGGCCGACCGAAAGTTCGATGCCGTCGTTGCGGGCGAACAGGTTGAAGCGATCGGTCCAGCGCGTGACGATGGCACGGACCGCTTCCTCGAGCCTGGCCTGCGGGACGCGCGGCGTCTTGCCGCCCGACCGGCCGATGATGAAGTGGACGCGCGCCAGACCGCCTTCGGGGAAGGCGGGGTAATAGGCGGAGACGCGGCCGTCATAGACGGTCTTCAGGTAATCGCCGATCTTTTCGCGGACATCCGAGTCATATTGCTCGCGCGGCACGAAGACGATGACCGACACGAAGCGGTCGAAATGGTCGATGCGCGGCAGCACGCGGACGCGCGGCCGGTCGCCGAGCTCATTGATCTGCTCGCAGAAGGCGGCGAGCAGGCCGACGTCGATCTGGAAGAGATCGTCGCGCGGATAGGCTTCGAGCGTATTCGCCAGCATCTTGCCGGAGTGGCTCTGCGGATCGTAGCCGAAGTGATCGATGATCTTCTCGATCTTATGCCGCAAGAGCGGGATTTCCGCCGCTTGCCTTGTATAGGCGGTCGATGTGAAGAGCCCGACGATGCGCAGTTCCCCGACGACATTGCCGGAGGCGTCGAAGCGCTTGACTCCGATGTAGTCCATATAGGCCCGCCGGTGCACCACCGACTTCACATTGGCCTTGGTGACGATCAGGAAGTCGGGACCTTCCAGGAAGGCGAGGATCTCCGGCGTCGTCAGCACCGCGTCCTTGCCCTGGCGCAGAACGCGGACGTCCGGATTGGAGAGAATGCCGAGGCCCCTGCCCTTGCCGCGCTCGACGCTGGCTTTCTCGCCCTTGCCGGAATAGGTGTATTCGCGCATGCCGAGGAAGGTGAAGTTGTTGTCCCTTAGCCAACGAAGAAAGGCGAGCGCCTCGTCGCGGTCGCTCCTCTTGCGGGACGCGTTGTAATCCTCCAGTTCCCGCATCGCCTGGTCGAGCAGGGCGGTCATCGCCGGCCAATCGTGCACGGTCTGGTGAACCTGTTCCAGGACGTCGGTGATGCGCTTGCTCAGCGACCGCTCCTCGAGCGGCGTCAGCTTGCTCAGATGGATCTGGATGTGGCTGACGCGCTGCGCCGGGTCGCTTTGCTCGTCCGCGTCGAAGAGCTTCGCCGGCCGGCCGGGCTCCACGACCAGAATGGGATGGATCGCCAGGTGAATGTCGCGGTGGGTGCTCGTCACCTCCCCCATGACCGAGTCATAAAGGAAAGGCATGTTGCGTTCGGTGACGGCGATGATCGAGACCTCGGTTCCACCCGGCGCCACGCCGGGCACCGTCTCGACCGAAACCTGCGGCTTGCCGCCGTCCCAGCGCGCCAGTTCCCGGCGGGCGTGGGCGGCCGTCAGCGCCAGCATGTCCGGCGAATAGAGATCGAGGTCGTCGTTGCTCGCGCCGCCGAAGAGAATCTCGGGCGGCAGAGTTTCGGTACCGATCTTGGTGACGGCCGCACGGGCCGCATCGATGTGACGGTCCCGTTTCGGATTATGCTTCACGCCCATGAATTCGCTCCCCCAAAATGATAGTCGACCCTATCAGAACCATGGTCAATGGCGATCGTTTTTATGCTGGATTTGGGCAAAATCGAGCCTGTTTTTGGAGAAATTCACGTAGAAACGACCTAAATCCATTTAAATCGAGGGTGATTTTGCGAAAATTTCTCAAAAAACGATGAAAACGAATAAAAACGCCGCAGCCACGTCAAGATCGTCCGGACCGGCTCCCTGTTGACAGGGCCGCAACAGCGGGCGATCACACGCCCAATCGAAGGATGGTCTCGCCCGATGTCCGAAATGCCCGCCGCGCCCGGCGCCGTCATCGTCATATCCAGCCATGTGATTCGCGGTTCGGTCGGCAATCGTGCCGCCGTGTTCGCCCTTGAGACGCTCGGCCACCGGGTATGGGCACTGCCGACGGTCATTCTTCCCTGGCATCCCGGCCATGGCCGCTCGACGCGGGTGGTGATGCCGGACGCGGATTTCCAGTCCATCATGGACGATCTCGCCAACGCCCCATGGGCGGGCGAGGTGCGCGCCGTCCTGTCCGGCTATCTCGGCTCGCCGGCCCAGGCCGAGGGCGTTCTCCGGCTGGTGGCGGCGCTCCGGGAACGCAATCCCGACCTCGTCTACGCCTGCGACCCGGTGATCGGCGACGCCAACGGGCTCTATGTGCCGGCCGAGATCGCGGCCGCCATCCGCGATCGGCTGCTGCCGCTGGCGACGCTGGCGACGCCCAACCGGTTCGAGCTCGCCTGGCTCGCCGGTGCGGCGCTTGAAACCAACCAGGCGATCCTCGACGCTGCGCTCGGTCTCGGGCCATCCCGCGTGCTGGTGACGTCGGCGATCCCGATGATGAGCGGCGGCACCGGCAATCTCTATCTTTCCGGGCGGCACGCGCTGCTTGCCGAGCATCGGCTGATCGACGATCCGCCGAACGGCACCGGCGACCTGCTTTCGGCCGTCTTTCTGGCGCGGCTGCTTCAGGGGCTTTCCGAGGAACGTGCGCTGCAGATGGCGACCGCAAGCGTGTTCGAGATCATCGCGCGCAGCCGCAAACGCGGTGCGGACGAACTGACGCTCGAACAGGATGCATCGAGCCTGGCGACGCCGATGGCGATGGTGCAGATGCGCCGGCTGATGCATCCGAGCCAGATGCGGCCGAAATAAAGAAACTGCTCATAATGGATTGATCTGTCGATCGCAGCGGAGTAACCGATGGACATGCAGCGCTTCCCGGAACATCTTCTGAACGGCTACCGTAACTTCATGAACGGCCGGTTCAGCGAACAGCAGCAACGCTACAAGAGCCTCGCAGAAACCGGCCAGAAGCCGAGGACGATGCTGATTGCCTGCTGCGATTCGCGGGCGGCCCCCGAGACGATCTTCGATTGCGGCCCGGGGGAGCTCTTTGTCATTCGTAACGTCGCCAATCTGATGCCGCCCTATGAGCCGGACGGGCACTATCACTCAACGTCGGCGGCTCTGGAATTTGCCGTCCAGTCGCTGCGCGTCAGCGATATCGTCGTCATGGGTCACGGCCGCTGCGGCGGCATCAAGGCGGCACTCGACCCGGACGCCGAACCGCTGTCGCCCGGCGATTTCATCGGCCGCTGGATGAACCTCTTGAAGCCGGCCGCGGAGCAGATTCAGAGCAACGCCGTCATGACGCTGTCGGAACGCCAGCGCGCCCTGGAGCGCGTATCGATCCGCAATTCGATCGCCAACCTCAGAACCTTTCCCTGCGTGCAGATTCTCGAGGCGAAGGGAAAGCTCGCTCTTCACGGCGCCTGGTTCGACATCTCGACCGGCGAGCTCTGGGTGATGGACGCCAAGACCGGCGATTTCGCCCGGCCGGGAACGTAAGACAGAAGAGCGCCTGCCGGCACCTTCTCCCCGCAAGCGGGGCGAACGGACTTGCGGCGGCGTCACAGTCCCCTTCTTGAGGAGGGCAGTATTGTTGTCTGCGGACCGCCGGACGTCTTCCGGATAAGTGCTGATCGTGCCTCAATGTCCCTTCTCCCCGTCAATACGGGGAGAAGGTGGCCGGCAGGCCGGAGGGGCGGAAACTGCGAACCGCGCTCTTCTCAGTCGCCGTCGATCTCGGCGCCGATGATGGCGATCGCCTGCTGGTAGACGCTGGCGGCGTTCCAGCCCTGGATCGCCGCGTAGTTCACCTCGCCCGGCTGGTAACCGCCGCCCGGCTGCCAGCCGTGGCCGCGCAGGAAGTTCGCGGTCGAGGCCAGGGCATCGGCCTTGGAGCGGACCATGTCGACATGGCCGTTGCCGTCGCCATCGACGCCGAATTTCAGGACGTTCAACGGGAGGAACTGTGTCTGGCCGATTTCGCCATGCGCAGCACCCCGGGCGGCGGGGCTGAGGTCACCCCGTTCGACGAGCTGAAGCGCGGCGTAGAGCTGGTCGGTGAAATAGGCCGAGCGGCGGCAGTCATAGGCGAGCGTCGAGACGGCGGAGAGCGTATGCTCCTTGCCCATGAAGGAGCCAAAGCCGGTTTCCATGCCCCAGATGGCGATCAGGGGACCGGCCGGCACGCCGTAGCGCTGCTCGATGCTGTCGAAAAGCCCTGCGTTCTGGGCGCGCATCTTGCGGCCGCGCGAGATGATCGCCTGGCCGCCGCGTTTCTGCATGAACTGGTCGAGCGACAGCTTGAAGCTTTTCTGGCCGCGGTCGGCGCGGATCGTCGCGCGGCTATAGGAGACGTTGGCGAGTGCCGCATTCAGCGCTGACGAACTGATGCCGTTGCCCGCGGCCTCGCGCTTGAACTCGGCGACCCAGGCGGAAAAGCCGCCGGCGTTGCTGCCGCATTGCGCCGCCGAGGCGGCTGCGGGAAGAATTGCTGTTGAGATGAGGGCTGCAAGCCCCGTTACTGCGCACCTTGCCATGTGCATGGTATACCCCGTCAAAGCCCCAATAATTGACTTGAAAAGCCCGCCCCGCCCGGGCCGTCGTTTCGCTCTCGTCCCCCCCTACAGCGCCGCGCGTCTTAATCAGACGCGCGAAGGTCGCTGTAGCACTTTGAAGTTCTGCATGTCTTTGTCCTTAAATCGAGGTCGATTTAAGGAGACATGCAGAAGGCAATGGTTTCACGTGAATCCACCGCCCGAACCTCAATGCGAAACCCCGCAAGGTCCGTTACCGAGCGGGGTTCGCATTCCATTTGTTTGTCGCCTCGTCAGGCGGCCTGCTTGCGCGGCTTGATCAGGCCGCGGTTGACAAGCAGTTCGGCGATCTGAACGGCGTTCAGCGCCGCACCCTTGCGCAGGTTGTCGGAAACGACCCACATGTTGAGGCCGTTCTCGACGGTTGCGTCCTCGCGGATGCGCGAAATATAGGTGGCGTCTTCGCCGGCGCATTCATAGGGCGTCACGTAGCCGCCGTTCTCGTGCTTGTCGACGACCAGGCAACCCGGCGCCTCGCGCAGAATGTCGCGCGCCTCGTCGGCGGTGATCTCGTTCTCGAATTCGATATTGACCGATTCCGAATGGCCGATGAACACCGGCACGCGCACCGCCGTGCAGGTCACCTTGATCTTCGGATCGAGCATCTTCTTGGTTTCGGCGAGAACCTTCCACTCTTCCTTGGTGTAGCCGTCTTCCATGAAGACGTCGATGTGCGGAATGACGTTGAAGGCGATGCGCTTGGTGAACTTCTTGCTCTCGATCGGATCGGCGACGAAGACGGCGCGCGTCTGGTTGAAGAGTTCGTCCATGCCGTCCTTGCCGGCGCCGGACACCGACTGGTAGGTGGAAACGACGACGCGCTTGATCTTGGCGTGGTCGTGCAGCGGCTTCAGCGCGACGACGAGCTGCGCGGTCGAGCAATTCGGGTTGGCGATGATGTTCTTCTTGGTGAAGCCTGAAACCGCGTCGGCGTTGACTTCCGGCACGATCAGCGGCACCTCGGCGTCGTAGCGCCAGGCCGAGGAATTGTCGATGACGACGCAACCCTGCTGGCCGATCTTCGGCGAGTACTTCAAGGAAACCGCGCCGCCGGCCGACATCAGGCAAATATCGGTGTCGGAGAAATCATAGGTTTCGAGGTTGGAGACCTTCAGCGTCTTGTCGCCGTAGGAGACCTCGGTGCCGACGGAGCGTGACGAGGCGAGCGCCACAACCTCATCCGCGGGAAATCCCCGTTCGGAAAGGATGTTCAGCATCTCCCGGCCGACATTGCCGGTGGCGCCTGCGACTGCAATCTTGAAACCCATGTTCTAAGCTCTCTTTCTGTCTCTCCTCGTCGGGTGGAGGCGGAGCCGCGCGGACCGTCCCGCGAAGATCCTGTCCCCGGCCGTACCGGGGAGAGAGCGGAGGGCCAGAGACGTCAGACGGTTTTCGTCGTCGTTTTGGCCGTTGTTTTGCTATTGAGCGAGAAAGAGCGTGCCTGCCCGGCGTGGGCCGGCAAGTTCAGCGCAGCGATGGACGAATTGTTCGGTCGCATCTCGTTTCCTCGTTCGCCGCTGCTCTTACCGGCTTTTCCACAAGAGTCAAGCCGCCGGCGCCTCTGCGCCCCGAATTGCCGGCCAGCGCAAGAGTGCTCGATTCCACGCCGCGCCCGATCGCCGCATTAGACGAAAGTCATAGGACGAAAGCATCCCTGCCTCGGGCAAGGCTTTTCTGACATCCTCTCAATCAGGCGTACCGCGTTTCGGGCTTCGGGGAGGAGGCGGAACGATCCAACGGGCGCCCAGAGTGCCTTTTGAAGTGGAGGATCATCAAAATGGCAAATGTCGCAACAGCGGACGGCATCAAAAAAGCCGGTCCCATGACCGCCGAGGAAAAGAAGGTCATCTTCGCTTCCTCGCTCGGTACCGTCTTCGAATGGTACGATTTCTATCTCTACGGATCGCTCGCCGTCTATATCGGCGCGACCTTCTTCAGCCAGTATCCGGAGACGACCCGCAACATCTTCGCGCTGCTTGCCTTTGCCGCAGGCTTCCTGGTACGCCCGTTCGGCGCGCTGGTCTTTGGCCGCATCGGCGACCTCGTCGGCCGCAAATATACCTTTCTCGTCACGATCCTGATCATGGGTCTGTCGACCTTCCTGGTCGGCGTGCTGCCCGGTGCTGCGTCGATCGGCATCGCCGCGCCGATCATCCTGATCGTCCTGCGCCTGCTGCAGGGCCTGGCGCTCGGCGGTGAATATGGCGGTGCCGCGACCTATGTCGCCGAACACGCGCCGCATGGCCGCCGCGGCTACTTCACCTCGTGGATCCAGACGACGGCGACGCTCGGTCTGTTCCTCTCACTGATCGTGATCCTGCTCGTGCAGTTCATGCTTGGCAAGGAGGCCTTCGCCGCCTGGGGCTGGCGCATACCCTTCCTGCTCTCCTGCGTGCTTCTCGGCGTCTCCGTCTGGATCCGGCTGAAGATGAACGAATCGCCGGCCTTTAAGAAGATGAAGGAAGAGGGCAAGGGTTCGAAGGCGCCGCTGACGGAGGCCTTCGGCCAGTGGCGGAATGCCAAGGTCGCGCTGCTGGCGCTTTTCGGTGCCGTCGTCGGTCAGGCCGTGGTCTGGTATTCGGGCCAGTTCTACGCCTTGTTCTTCCTGCAGAGCATCCTGAAGATCGACGGCCAGTCGGCGAACCTGATGGTTGCCGCCTCGCTCGTGCTCGGCACCGGCTTCTTCGTGTTCTTCGGCTGGCTTTCCGACAAGATCGGTCGCAAGCCGATCATCATGGCCGGCCTGCTGCTCGCCATGCTGACCTACTTCCCGCTGTTCAAGACCTTGACCTGGGCCGGCAACCCGGCTTTGGCCGAGGCACAGCAGAGTGTCCGCGCCACCGTCGCCGCCGCACCCGGCGACTGCAAATTCCAGTTCAACCCGACCGGGACGGCGAAGTTCACGACTTCGTGCGACATCGCAACGGCCTTCCTGACCAAGAACTCGGTACCCTACGACGTGGTGACCACGGCGGCCGCGGGGACACCGGCGACGGTGAAGGTCGGCGAGACGACGATCACCAGCTATGACGCCATTGCCGCCGGCGACAAGGCGAAGGCCGAGGACGCCGCGTTCAGCAAGCAGGTCAACATGGCGCTGCAGGCCTCGGGCTACCCGCTGGTGCGCGGTGCGGCCAAGGTGCCGGAGTCCAAGCTCGACGGCTTTGTTGCCGGCAATCCGGAACTGGCCCTCGACGCGGCCGCTATCCGCGCCGGCGAAAAGACCATGGTTCCGGCCGACAAGCTTGTCGCCGACAAGCTCCTCACCAAGGAGGAAGTCGGCAGTGCAACCGAAATGGCGGTCTATTCGATCGACAAGGGCGGCGCCTTCACGATGGTGGCCGACCCGGCTCGCGTCAACTGGACGGTAATCATCGCGGTTCTGACGGTTCTCGTCATCTATGTGACGATGGTCTACGGCCCGATCGCTGCCCTGCTCGTCGAGCTCTTCCCGACGCGCATCCGCTACACCGGCATGTCGCTGCCCTATCATATCGGCAACGGCTGGTTCGGCGGCCTGCTCCCGGCGACGGCCTTCGCGATGAGCGCCGCCAAGGGCGACATCTACTATGGTCTCTGGTACCCGATCGTCTTCGCCGGCCTGACGCTGGTGATCGGCCTGTTGTTCCTGCCGGAAACCAAGGACCGCGACATCCATCAGATGGACTGAGCGGGCGCGAATCCAGAGGCGGGATGCGGTCGGAAAACCGCTTCCCGCTTCCCATCAAGCTCTCCTGACTCCGGCGCGGCTTCCGCGCCGGCTTTTTTGTCTGTTGGGCGCGGCTTCCGCGCCGGCTTTTTATTTGGGCTCGGGCGGCGGCGTTGCTGTTTTCGGCGCCGGCCAGCCGTCGGCGTCGAAACGGAAGAGCCAGTCCCGCCGGGCGAAGAGAAAGGCGACCATTATCGACACCCAGAGGCCGAGCAGCAGGCCGGCGGCCACATCGCTCGGATAATGGGCCCCAACGATGACGCGCGACAGGCCGATCAGCAGCGCCAGGATCAGGAAGAGCGGCCGTAGCTCCGGCGTCAGCATCGCGAAGGCGCCGAAGAAGGCACCGGCTGCCGTCGAATGGCCGGACGGGAAGCTCTCGAACAGCCGGTCGCCGGTAAAGGGTGTAAGGCTGTAGGCGCCATAGTCGGCGAAGAGTTCCGGGCGGGCGCGGCCGATCAGGAACTTCAACCCATGCACCAGCACGCTTGCCGTGCCGATCGTCAGCAGGAAATAGGCCGAGAGATTGCGCGCGGCTCGGGCCCGTTGCCGGATGGTGTCGCGCTGCGAGGCGCGCCGGACGACAAAGGCGATCAGCAGCAGCGTTGCCGACGTATAGATCATCCAGGCGAAAGTGCCGAAGTCGGTGATCGTCCGGTTGAAGCCGACGATCTCGTCCGGCAGGGTTTGCGCCCATTCCGACAATTGCGGATCGAAAGGCACGAGAGCCAGTACGAGGACGATCGTCGTCAGCACGATCCAGGCTGTCGAGGCTAGCGGTTGGTTCATGTCGGTCTTTCCTGTCGCTTTCCTGCATGTGAAAACGAACACGGAAAAATCAAGGGATTCCAAAGAAAAACACCTCCGGAAGGCATCCGGAGGTGTCTGTGCGATTCATGGTGCCGGAATGGCCGATCAGGCCGAGAGCGCCTTGAATTCGGCGAGGATGGCGTCGCCCATCTCGACGGTGCCGACCTTGCGGCACCCTTCCGCCATGATGTCGCCGGTGCGGATGCCCTTGTCGAGCACGTTGGCGATCGCCTTCTCGAGATTGTCGGCTTCCTTTACCAGGTTGAAGGAGTAACGCAGGCACATGGCGAAGGAGGCGATCATGGCGATCGGGTTGGCGATGCCCTGGCCGGCAATGTCCGGCGCCGAGCCATGCACCGGCTCGTAGAGCGCCTTGCGCTTGCCGGTCTTGGCATCCGGCGCGCCAAGCGAGGCCGAAGGCAGCATGCCGAGCGAACCGGTCAGCATCGCGGCAACGTCGGAGAGCATGTCGCCGAACAGGTTGTCGGTGACGATGACGTCGAACTGCTTAGGCTGGCGGACCAGCTGCATGCCGCCGGCGTCGGCCAGCATGTGCTCGAGCTGCACGTCCGAATACTTCGCCTTGTGCGTCTCGGTAACCACCTGGTTCCAGAGCACGCCGGACTTCATGACGTTGCGCTTTTCCATCGAGCAGACGCGGTTGTTGCGGGTGCGCGCCAGTTCGAAGGCGACGCCGGCGATGCGCTCGATCTCGTAGGTATCGTAGACCTGGGTATCGATGCCGCGCTTCTGGCCGTTGCCGAGGTCGATGATCTCCTTCGGCTCGCCGAAATAGACGCCGCCGGTCAGTTCGCGGACGATCAGGATGTCGAGGCCCTCGACCAGCTCCGGCTTCAGCGAGGAGGCGTTGGCAAGCGCCGGGTAGCAGATGGCGGGGCGGAGATTGGCGAACAGTTCAAGATCCTTGCGCAGCCGCAGCAGGCCGGCTTCCGGCCGCACCTCATAGGGGACCGCATCCCATTTCGGTCCGCCGACCGCGCCGAAGAGCACGGCATCGGCGGCGAGCGCCTTCGCCATGTCCCCTTCCGAGATCGCCGCGCCATGGGCGTCATAGGCGGATCCACCCACAAGCCCCTCGTCCGTCACGAAGCCGGCGCCCTGCTCGGCGTTCATGTAAGCGATGATTTTGCGGACTTCCGCCATGGCTTCCGGGCCGATGCCGTCGCCGGGCAGAAGGAAGAGATTGCGCACAGTCATGGAAAGTCCTTCTCGAGGGGAAAACGACTGCATGTTTCCTCAAATCGTCGCCGATCGAAGGATAGAAGCATGCAGCCCTTCAAAAGTGCTACAGCGACCTAGGTGCGTCTGAACAGACGCACGGCGCTGTAGGCCGGTTCTTAACGCAACTTCGTATCGAGGGAAATCGCGTCGGCGAAAGATTTGTGCGCGCGCTTCCCCCGGTTCCCCCGGAAACAGAGGCGCGCACCCGCCTGTGGGACGGTGGTGGCGTGATCCGGTTCGCACAGCGAGGAACAACCCGTGCGCAAGTTTATTCGGGCCGTTGCAGATCTGGTCCGCGACACGATGGACATCCTTACCCTCCGAAAACCTTCACGCCGAGACTGATGCTGCCGGGCACGTCGGTCAGGCGGCCTTATGGCTGGCGGCCCATGCCGTTTCCGCTTGACGGAATCGGTGCCGGAGGCTCGAATGGCCAAATTGCAACCGGGGTTTTCAAGATGTCCGAGACGCTTCTCGTCGGTGCCTTCCTTGCCGCGCTGTCCTATACGCTGATCCCCGGCCCCGCCTTCCTGGCGCTGCTCGGCATCGGCGCCGGCCAGGGCCGGAAAGCCGGCGCGCTGTTCATGGGCGGCCATCTCGCCGGTGATATTCTCTGGTCGGCGCTGGCCCTCGTTGCGATCGTCGGCGCCCGGTCGATCGGAACGGCGATCTTCGACATTCTCGGCCTCTTCTGCGGTGCCTATCTCGCCTGGATCGGCTGGACGGCGCTCAGGGCCCGCCCGAAAGGCGAGAATCGAGCGCTGATGACGGTCGAGCGGCCGCTGCGGCGCGGACTGATCTTCGGGCTCACCAATCCCAAGGGCTACCCGGTGGCCCTCGCGACCTTTACGGCACTGCTCGCCGGTTCCGCCAATGCGCTGGAATTCAATGCCCTGCCGATGCTGCTCGCCGTGTCGCTGATCGGCTTCCTGATCGCCGACGTGATCCTGATCGCCATCATCGGTGCTTCGGTCGTCCGTCGCTTCTACCGGCGCCATGAGCTCACCATCGTTCGGCTTTCCGGGCTGCTGTTCATCGGCTTTGCGGCGCAGGCTGTCTGGCACGCGGCGCCGGGTCTTTTTGGCCTGCGCAAGCCTTGAAGCGGCCACGCTGATCAACCACTTCAAAACATCCCGTCCGGCTCGCCGATCCTCGCGCCGAGCTCCGCATGCGAAAGGAATCCCATGACCGTCAACGCTTCGCTCAACCCCGCTCTGGTGAACTGGACCGGCCATCAGGGCCTGCCGCGCTTCGAGGCGATCAAGGACGAGGACTTCGCCCCCGCCTTCGAGGCCGCCTTCGCGAGCCACGAGGCGGAGATCGACGCGATCGCCAGCAATCCGGAGCCGGCGAGCTTCGAAAACACCGTCGTCGCGCTGGAAATCGCCGGAGACGAGCTGTCGCGCGTTTCGGCGCTGTTCTGGACCAAGGCCGGCGCCCACACCAACGAGGTCATCCAGGCGCTGGAACGCGACATCGCGCCGAAGATGTCGCGCCACTATTCGAAGATCGGCACGAACCCGGCGCTGTTCAGCCGGATCGATACGCTGTGGGAGAAGCGGGAGAGGCTAGGCCTCGACCTGGAGGCGACGCGCGTGCTCGAGCGGCACTGGAAGGGTTTCGTCAAATCCGGCGCCAAGCTTCCCAAGCCCGAGCAGGACCGGCTTGCGGCGATCAACGAGACGCTCGCCGGTCTTGGCGCGAAATTCGGCCAGAACGTGCTGGCCGACGAGAAGAACTGGACGCTGCTGCTCGCGAGGGAGGAGGAACTCGGCGGGCTGTCGGATTTCCTGAGGGATGCGATGGCGGCCGTGGCGCGCGACCGCGGCGAGGACGGCAAATATGCCGTCACGCTGTCGCGCTCGATCATCGAGCCGTTCCTGACCTTCTCGGAAAACCGCGAGCTGCGCGAACAGGCCTTCAGGGCCTGGACGGCGCGCGGCGAAAACGGCGGCGAGACAGACAATCGCGGCATTATCGCCGAGACGCTTGTCCTTCGGGCCGAGAAGGCAAAGCTGCTCGGCTACGAGAACTACGCGGCGCTGAAGCTCGACGACACGATGGCGAAGACGCCCGAAGCGGTGAACGGCCTGCTGATGCAGGTCTGGGAAAAGGCGGTGGCGCGGGCCGGTGAGGAGGAGGCGGATCTCGCCGAGCTGATCGCCGCCGAGGGCCGCAACCACGAGGTGATGCCCTGGGACTGGCGTCACTATGCCGAAAAGCTCCGCGCCAAAAAGTTCAGCTTCTCGGAGAGCGAGCTGAAGCCCTATCTGCAGCTCGAAAAGATCATCGATGCCTGCTTCGACGTCGCGCGTCGCCTGTTCGGCATCACCGCGACGGAGAAGAAGGGCATTGCCGCCTATCATCCCGACGTTCGGGTCTTCGAGATCCGCGACGCATCGGGTAAACTCCTGGCGCTCTTCCTCGGCGACTATTTCGCCCGCTCCTCCAAGCGCTCGGGCGCCTGGATGAGTTCGTTCCAGTCGCAGCACAAACTGAAACTGAAGAATGGCGCGATCGGCGAAATCCCGATCGTCTACAATGTCTGCAATTTCGCAAAACCCGCCGACGGCAAGCCGGCCCTGCTCTCCATCGACGACGCGCGCACCCTCTTCCACGAGTTCGGCCACGCGCTGCACGGCATGCTGTCGAACGTCACCTACCCGTCGGTGTCGGGTACCGGTGTTTCGCGCGATTTCGTCGAACTGCCGTCGCAGCTCTATGAGCATTGGCTGACAGTGCCGCAGATCCTCAGGGAATATGCGGTGCATTACCGGACCGGGGAGCCGATGCCGCAGGCGCTGCTCGACAAGGTGCTGGCCGCCCGAACCTTCAATTCCGGCTTCGCCACCGTCGAGTTCACCTCGTCGGCGCTTGTCGACATGGCCTATCATACGGCAGAAAACATCAGCGACCCGATGGCGCTCGAAGCCGCGACGCTCGACAAGATCGGCCTGCCGAACTCGATCGTCATGCGGCATCGCAGCCCGCATTTCCTGCATGTCTTCTCGGGAGACGGCTATTCCGCCGGCTATTATTCCTACATGTGGTCGGAAGTGCTCGATGCCGACGCCTTCGCCGCTTTCGAGGAGACCGGCGATCCCTTCGACCCGGCGATGGCGGAAAAGCTCAAGAGCCACATCTATTCGGTCGGCGGGGCGATCGATCCGGAGGACGCCTACAAGGCCTTCCGCGGCAAGCTGCCGAGCCCGGATGCGATGCTCCAAAAGAAGGGGCTGGCGGCGTAGGAGAATTCCTTGAGGTGTCGGGCGCCATTGCCGCAGGCTCGTCGTTCCGCGTGATTACCCCTCCCCAACCCACCCCTTGTGGGCCCACAAGGGGGAGGGGCTCGGCGGCAGCCGCGATCGACTGCCCTTTTCGAACCTTCGCGCCTGCCGCAGGGGTTGATGTAGAGGCGGATGCGGAGCGGCAGGTTAGCCCTCCCCCCTTGTGGGCCACCTGTGGGGAGCATTCACACGCCGCCGCCTACCATGCTGCCCATGTAAGGCAGCTCAGCGCACCAGCATCGCCCGGAAATCGTTGACATTCGTCCCGGTCGGCCCGGGTACGAACAGGTCGCCGCTGGCGGAAAACGCCGACCAGGCGTCGTGGCGGGCGAGATGGGCGCGCGGGTCGACGCCTGCCGCCCGCATGCGGGCCACGCTCGCCCCGTCGGCAAAGGCGCCGGCATTGTCTTCCGAACCGTCGATGCCGTCCGTATCGGCGGCGAGCGCATCGATGCCGGCAACACCGTCGATGTCGAGCGCCAGCGACAGCAGGAACTCGCTGTTGCGGCCGCCCTTGCCGTAGTCCTTGGAAATCGTCACGGTCGTCTCGCCGCCGGAAAGCAGCACGACGGGCTTGCTAAACGGGCGGCCGCGCAGTGCCACCTCGCGGGCGAGTGCGGCATGCATCCGGCCGATGTCGCGCGCCTCGCCCTCGATCGCGTCGGAGAGGATCATCGCCTCGATGCCGGACTCTCTGGCGCGCGCCGCCGCCGCCTCGAGCGACACGCTTGCCGAGGCGATCACATGAACCTCGTTGCCGGCAAAGGCGGCATCATCGGGGCTCGGCGCCCGCGCCGCATCGGCGGAAAGATGCGCCATCACCCGCTCCGGCAACGCCATGGCATAGCGGGAAACGATCTCGCGCGCCTCCTCGAGGCTCGACAGGTCCGATACGGTCGGGCCGGAGGCGACGAAGGCCGGGTTGTCGCCCGGGACATCCGAGACGACGAGACTGACGACGCGCGCCGGCGCAGCGGCAAGCGCTAAGCGCCCGCCCTTGATTCGCGAGACATGCTTGCGCACCACGTTCATCGCCGAGATCGGCGCACCGGAGGCAAGCAGCGCCTTGTTGACGGCCATTTCGTCGTCAAGCGTCAAACCATTCGGCGGCGCCGGCAGCAGCGCCGAGCCGCCGCCGGAGATCAGCGCCACCACGAGGTCGTCGGCTGTCAGCCCCTTGACGAGATCGAGGAGCGCTGAGGAGGCGACAAGCCCTGCCTCGTCCGGCACCGGATGCGCCGATTGCAGCACTTTGATACGCTCGCACTTCTCGACCGGCCCATGGCGGGCGACCACGGCCCCTTCAATCGGGCCGTCCCAGAGCCGCTCGAAGGCGGCGGCCATCTGGCTTGCCGCCTTGCCGGCGCCGACGACGATGGTGCGGCCCTTCGGCCGCGCCGGCAGGTGGGCACGGATGGCGGCGTAGGGATCTGCCGCCACGACGGCGGCCTCGAAGAGGGAGGTCAGAAAGCGGCGCGGATCGGTCAATGCCATGAAATCAGTCCGGAATTTTTACTGCATAATTCCTTGGATCGAATTCGATCCAAGGACAAAATTATGCAGCAAGTTAAAGTGCTACAGCGACCTTTGCGCGTCTAACAAGACGCGCGGAGCTGTAGGTCGTAGACGAGCACACCTTGGACGCCGCCTTCCGCCGCCGCAACAATTTTTGCGCCGGTCTTTCGATGGTCTGCGTCATCGAGATAGGCATCACGCGCCTTGGCATCGGCAAAATCGACGATGAAGCCTTCGGCGTAACCCTTGTCCATGCCCGTCTCCGGGCTGACATTGGCGCCGATATGCGCCGCCAGGAACCCCGGCAGGCGCTCTTTCAGGGCGGCGATCTCGGCGAAGATCGCCGCCTTCTCGGCCTCGCTCACCTCGGAGCGGAAGCGGATGAAAACGCAGTGGCGAATCATGGTTCCTCCCCTCAGTTAATTTCGGCGCGGGCCCTGGGCCGCGTGTCGTTGCGCTCATGCTGGAACACCGCCGGCGGCAGTGGCGGCAGGCCGCGGATTATATCGGCCCCTTTCTCGCCCATCATGATGGTCGGCCCGTTGGTGTTGCAGGACGGCACGCGCGGCATCACCGAACTGTCGCAGACCCGCAGGCCCTCGAGCCCGCGGACCTTCAGGTCGAGATCGACGACCGCCGTCTGATCCGTGCCCATCTTGCAGGTGCCGACCGGGTGATGATCCGTCTTGGCATTGGCGCAGCCATAGTCGAAGAGTTGCTCCTCGGTCTTGATATCCCTCCCCGGCAACCGTTCGGCCATGACATAAGGCTCGAGCGCCGGCTGCTGCATGATCTCGCGGGCGATCTGCAGCCCTTCGAGCGACATCCTGCGGTCATGCGCATCCTCCCAGTAGTTCGGGTCGATCAGCGGTGCTGCCGCCGGATCGGCCGAGGAAAGCCGGACGGTGCCGCGCGAGCGCGGGTGCAGATAGGCGGAGTTGAGCGTGACGCCGGCATTCTTCAGCCGCGCCACGCCCGCCTCGATGCCCGAACCGAGGCCGAGATGGAACTGGATGTCCGGCGAACGGGCATTCGGATCGGCATACCAGAAGCCGCCGGTCTCGAAGAGCGACGAGGCGACCGG
>NC_012587.1:3060000-3185000 GCF_000018545.1 Sinorhizobium fredii NGR234 | reverse complement strand
AAATAGCTCCACCGTATAGACCGTACCCGAAACCGACACAGGTGGTCAGGTAGAGTATACCAAGGCGCTTGAGAGAACTGCGTTGAAGGAACTCGGCAAATTGCACGCGTAACTTCGGAAGAAGCGTGACCCCATGATGGGCAACCATTGTGGGGTGGCACAGACCAGGGGGTAGCGACTGTTTATCAAAAACACAGGGCTCTGCGAAGTCGCAAGACGACGTATAGGGTCTGACGCCTGCCCGGTGCTGGAAGGTTAAGAGGAGGGGTGCAAGCTCTGAATCGAAGCCCCAGTAAACGGCGGCCGTAACTATAACGGTCCTAAGGTAGCGAAATTCCTTGTCGGGTAAGTTCCGACCTGCACGAATGGCGTAACGACTTCCCCGCTGTCTCCAACGCAGACTCAGTGAAATTGAATTCCCCGTGAAGATGCGGGGTTCCTGCGGTCAGACGGAAAGACCCCGTGCACCTTTACTATAGCTTTACACTGGCATTCGTGTCGGCATGTGTAGGATAGGTGGTAGGCTTTGAAGCGGGGACGCCAGTTCTCGTGGAGCCATCCTTGAAATACCACCCTTATCGTCATGGATGTCTAACCGCGGTCCGTCATCCGGATCCGGGACAGTGTATGGTGGGTAGTTTGACTGGGGCGGTCGCCTCCGAAAGAGTAACGGAGGCGCGCGATGGTGGGCTCAGAGCGGTCGGAAATCGCTCGTCGAGTGCAATGGCATAAGCCCGCCTGACTGCGAGACTGACAAGTCGAGCAGAGACGAAAGTCGGTCATAGTGATCCGGTGGTCCCGCGTGGAAGGGCCATCGCTCAACGGATAAAAGGTACGCCGGGGATAACAGGCTGATGACCCCCAAGAGTCCATATCGACGGGGTTGTTTGGCACCTCGATGTCGGCTCATCGCATCCTGGGGCTGGAGCAGGTCCCAAGGGTTTGGCTGTTCGCCAATTAAAGCGGTACGTGAGCTGGGTTCAGAACGTCGTGAGACAGTTCGGTCCCTATCTGCCGTGGGTGTAGGAATATTGACAGGATCTGTCCCTAGTACGAGAGGACCGGGATGGACATATCTCTGGTGGACCTGTTGTCCTGCCAAGGGCATAGCAGGGTAGCTATATATGGAATGGATAACCGCTGAAGGCATCTAAGCGGGAAACCAACCTGAAAACGAGTATTCCCTCGAGAACCGTGGAAGACGACCACGTTGATAGGCCGGGTGTGGAAGTGCGGCAACGCATGAAGCTTACCGGTACTAATCGTTCGATCGGCTTGATCGTTCCCATTGCTTATGCTCATCATAGATGAGCATCATTCTTCTGTCCTCACGCGCCAAAGGCGCTGCGGACGGCGCGCCAGACGACTGGCGGCTCGGCTCTGCCGGCTGCTGGAGTTGTCCGGATAAGACGCATGACGTGTTCAAAAACGAAGTGAAAGCGATAAACCGCAGGCGGTTTACGCGGACTTCACCAGCTTCTCATTCAGTTTGCGCCCTCCGGGCGCAAAAGCTTGCGCTTTGCCGACCTGGTGGTTCTGGCGGGGTGGCTGCACCCGTTCCCATTCCGAACACGGCCGTGAAACGCCCCAGCGCCGATGGTACTTCGTCTTAAGACGCGGGAGAGTAGGTCGCTGCCAGGTCTGCAAAGCGCAAGAAAAAACACTCATAAGATCATCTTCTCGACACACGCTCGGCCCAAGCCGAACACCGGGCCGCAATACGCGGCCCTTCTGCGTAGATAAGATCAGAATAGACAGTGCCTTCCTTACACGAGACAAATTGCTTCGCAATTTGCTCGGCACAGACCGCAAATCCAAAGGATTTGCGTTACCGCGATAAACCGCAAAGCGGTTTACGCAGAACGGATAAACCGCAAGCGGTTTACCTAGATGGCGCGGGGTGGAGCAGCCCGGTAGCTCGTCAGGCTCATAACCTGAAGGCCGCAGGTTCAAATCCTGCCCCCGCAACCAACGATCCCGGCGATCCACAAAAGCCCCCTTCGCGGGGCTTTTTGCGTTCCTGGGATCCGTTCCACAGCGAGCGGCCGGCGCGCGCTTCCCCGAAGCCAACCATCCTTGCGTAAGCAAACCGTTGAAGATTGAGCACTCCGGTTCCGAAAGGACGGCCGGCGCTTTCTGGCCGGCAGCAAAGTCAGGATCGCCTGAGATCGCCGCACGGCGCAACGCCAGCCCTCCGCATGCCCACCGCTGGAACGGTCACCGGCGCGAAGCTCAGGCCGCGCGAAGTGGAAGCTTCACGACGAAGCAGGTGCCGCCGTCCGACGGCGTTTCGTAGTGGACCGCGCCACCGTGGCGCTCGG
Organism: Sinorhizobium fredii NGR234; assembly: GCF_000018545.1. Lineage (NCBI taxonomy): Bacteria > Pseudomonadati > Pseudomonadota > Alphaproteobacteria > Hyphomicrobiales > Rhizobiaceae > Ensifer > Ensifer fredii. The sequence continues at coordinate 3,182,679 of NC_012587.1, read as the reverse complement.
CGATCTGGCGCACCAGCGCAAGCCCCAGGCCCCAGCCGCCCGCCGCCTCGCTGCGTCCCGAGGGTCGGTAGAAGGGCTCGAAAACACGGGCGCTCTCGCTTTCTTCTATGCCTGGGCCGTGGTCGCGGACCCGGAGTTCCACCGCACCGGCCACCGGCGCGACAGTAGAGGTGACAGGCGGGCGGCCGTGGCGCAGGGCGTTCTGCATGAGATTGCGCACGAGCCGGCCGAGCAGGCGCGCGTCGCCTGTCACGATCGCCGGCGTGCCGGAGACCTCGACGCCGTTGCGCGCTCCTTCCTCCGAGACCAGGGCGAGGAGATCGACCGGCTCGCTGCCGTCGAGTTTCTCGACGTGGTCGAGCCTGCTCGCCAGCAGGATCTCCTCGACCAGCGTGTCCAACTCGGCGAGGTTGCGGACAATCTCCTCCTTGCGCTTCTCGTCCGGCACCTGCTCAAAGAGATCGATCGCAATCCGCAAGCGCGCAAGCGGCGAGCGCAATTCGTGGCTGGCATTGGCAAGCAGGGCGCGGTGCGACTTGATCAGCCGCTCGACATGATCGGCGGCCTTGTTGAAGCTCTTCGCCACCGCTGCCACCTCGTCGCTGCCGTCCGCGGGCACACGAGCCACGAAATCGCCTCGTCCCCAGGCATCGACGCCCCGGCGCAGCCGCTCCAAGCGGCGCGTCAGATGGCGCACCACCGGATAGGCGGCGAGCCCGATGACGCCGGCGATCAACGCCAGATAGGCGAGCGGATTGCGGCCGGCCGGACGGAAAGGCCGCTCCATCCGCACGGCGACTGCGCGACCGTCGGGCAACTCCGTCACCATGGTGTGAAGGTCGCCGCTGTCGCGACGCCAGCGCCGCGACAGAATGTCGTGCGGGAGCGGCCGGCCGGCACTGGCGAGCGGTCTGCCCTGCGGATCGTATACCGTTATGTCGGCATCGAAAGCCCGTGAAAACCGCTGCAGCGTCGCCTCGACCGACCGCCGGTCCATGTCGGGCGGAATGAGCGCCGTGACGAACCGGGTGCGCTGGCTCTGCCAACTCACATCCTCCTCGCCCTGTCCCAGCCATACGAAGGCGGCACTAGCGATGGCGACGGCGGCCAGGCTCGCCAGCAGCGTCAGGTAGATTTTCAGGAATAGCCGGCTGCGCATCGCTCTGGGTCTCTGTTTGGATGCATGTCGTTATCCCAAAACCGCCGCACACTTTTGGGCAACATGCTCTATCTCTCGTCATCCTGGAAGCGGGCGAAGACATAGCCGGCGCCGCGCACGGTGATGATGCGCCGCGGATGCCTGGGATCGCTCTCGATGGCTGCCCGGATGCGCGAGACATGGACGTCGATGGAGCGGTCGAAGGCTTCCAGTTCCTCGCCCTTGACTGCGTCCATCAACTGCTCGCGCGACAGCGTGCGGCCGGCATTTTCGGCAAGCGCCACAAGCAGGTCGAACTGGTAGCTGGTCAGTGCACATACGCGGCCGTCGATCCTGACCGAGCGGGATCCTGGATCGATCTCCAGGCGACCGAAGCGAAAGGTCCGCGAAACCGTGGCACTCCCGTTGCGACGGCGCAGGATCGCCTTCAGCCGCGCCAGCAGTTCGCGCGGATTGAAGGGCTTCGGCAGATAGTCGTCGGCTCCGAGCTCCAGCCCGACGATGCGATCCGTCTCTTCGCCCTTGGCCGTAAGCATGAGGATCGGCACGTCCGAGACCGCCCGTATGCGGCGGCAGGTCTCGAAGCCATCGAGATCCGGGAGCATGACGTCGAGGATCACGGCGTCCGGCGCACGGCGGCCAAGGTCGGTGAGGCCGGCCGTGGCCGTCGCCGCGGTCTTAACGGTGTAGCCGTTTCCCGAGAGATAGTCGGCGAGCATGGCGGACAGGCGCGTGTCGTCGTCAACGATCAAGACCCGTTCCGCCATCTTGTCCTCCGTTCACCGGCCTACGGCGCCGCGCGTCTTATCAGACGCCAAGGGTCGCTGTAGCACTTTGAAACCCTGCATGATTTCAACCTTAAATCGGCTAGGATCCAAGGAAACATGCAGGAGCCGACTCAGTCTTACCACCGGCCGCGGCCCCTTCGCTCCTTCAAATGTTCGGCGAGCTTGGTGCGCTGCTCCGGCGTCAGCACTTCGGCGGCGTCAAGGAGCGCCGTCGTCATCTTGCGCGAGGCCTCGTCGATGGCTGCGATGCGCTCGCCGCGCAGCTTCTCGGCGGCGGCGCGGTCGATGGTCGCCGCGCCGAGGAGTTCGATAACCTCCTCGCGCGTTTCGCGGAAGTCCCGGAAGGTCGGCCTGATCTCGGTGCGCGCCTTGTCGATGATGTCCCAAAGCCTGTCTTCCTGCTCGGGCGTCGCGTCGAGTTCGTCGAGCATGGAGCCGATCCGCTGTTCCATAAAGCCGCCACCTCCCATATGCGCCTGCATGATATGGCCGCCCATGCCGAAGCGGCCCATGCCAAAGCCGAAATCGTCGCTGCGCGCGGCTGCAAAGCCGACCGCGCCGACAACGCCGACGGCTGCAAGGCCGCCGATCGCGGCGCGCCGCCCCCATCCTTTCGAAGCGGGTTCGACGGCGGTCGGGCTCGGCAGGTTCTTGTCTTCGTTTTCCATGGTCAGTCTCCTTTCACTCCGCAGCACCTGCTGCAATGGGGGAAAGCTAACCGGGCACCGTTTCTGGCCTTCTGGGTGAATGTAAAGAAATGTAAAGCCGGAGCGGCGCCGTTGTGGATCGGCCAACGGTGGCGGGCAAATGGCGTTCAGTAGTCGTGGAAATCCTCGAAGCGCGTGGCCCCCTCAGCGATGCAAGTCCTTTGAGCATGCTCCGCATGGCACCATCGCGGGAGGGCCGGCGTAGTAGACGGGCGCGAGCATGTCAGGCAGATGGCGCCGCAGCATCGCGGCATCGATCATGCCGGTTTCCCCATCCCAGCCCTGCGCCGATTCACCTTCCGCCGTCATCGTGGCGATCAGGCGGAAATTGGGATTGGCCTTCTCCAGGTGTTGCAGGGCCAACGAGTTGCCCTTTATGCGGGCTGCGCCGGCGCTTGAGTCTGCCTGTCAACTTCAGACCGTCGCGCATGTTGAGGCCGAGCAGCGTGAGGTTGGCCGATCCGGCAATCAGCTCGAGCGCCTGCACCGCGTAGAACGCGGCATCGAACTCGGCCGCTTGCGCCTTGGAGGAGAGGAATATGGCAGAGGGGATGAGAACGAGAACTCCGTTCCCGGCGATCAGCGGCATGCGCTTGGCCTTTGAGCCGACCACTCCAGTCTTCCGTTGCTTTCCCAGAGCATAACCCGAGCCTCCTGCCGCAGCCATGGCCGGGACCAAGAGCAAAAAGCCCCACGGTATGGCTGTCTTGACAGCGATGATCGAGGTTTGGGACGCGAAGAGTTCGCTGAGCACGGTCGAAATCCAGAAAGCTGCAATTGTAAGCAGCGCGAGCGTGCCGGCGAGCGGATGAATGATTTTGGTCATGAAGTCCTGCATTTCTCTGGCTAACAGCCGAGTATCGAGGGGCGGTTGATACAGAAATGCCCGCTCGTAGGCCGAGCGGAAAGCCGGGTCGGTCGCGATCTTTCTGTCGAGAGAGAGCGAACTGTGGAGCGGATGAGTGACATGGTGTGTCTTTACGTTATGGTTCTATGATGTCATTTTGGTATGAAGCAACATATTATGATGACACTATAATGTCAATAGAATTGCATGGTGACAAATGAGTGAGCCCAATCGAACTGCGGCCGGTGATGCCTTGACCCATTTCATTCTCACGATGTTCAGGGCCAACAACTTGACTTTGAGCTGGGGTGATCGACTCGTGGCTCCTCTAGGGCTGACCAGTGCCCGATGGCAAATCCTTGGGGCCATCGTGGCAGCGGGCCGGCCGCAGCCGGTTGCCTGGCTTGCGCGCGATCTCGGGGCGAACCGCCAGAACGTGCAGCGGATCGTGAATGACCTGGCGAAGGAAGAGTTCGTCACATTCGAGCCCAATCCGCATCACCGCCGCGCGCAACTCGTCGTTCTGACCGAAAAAGGGCGGCAGACCTACGACGACGCCATTCGCTTGTACGACCCTCGGGTCAATGCGCTCGCGGAGGGGATTTCCGTGGGGGAGATTGAAACGGCCCACCGTGTCATGACGCTGCTGCGGGACAAGCTTGAAAGAGATGAAGATGCCACGGAGCCGAGCTGACCGCCAGGGTGCCGTCGCGGGCCTGATCCGCTCTTACCAGGTTCAGGTTTTCGGGCTGCCTTGCGGTTCGCGTTCCAAGGAACCGCAGAGTGCGACCGATCTCTGCCTGGCGCTGGGAGTGAACTGACGCGCTATCGTCTCACGCGGCGTAATACGGCTTCGAGCGCATCCGTCAGCGCCCGGCCTCCGCCGCCGCGCTCGAAATCGTCGAAGACCTGCTCGTTCAGGCCGCCGGGCGTCGAGAACTCGCGCCTCAATGTGTCGAGGGGCGTCGTCTCTGCCCTGACCGCCGTCTGTGCCAGGCTGGCAAAGAGTGGCGCCAGATAGGCGCGGACCTTTTCGCGGGCCACGCCCTTCTCCGCCACCCAGCCGGTCGCCCGGTCGAGAATACCGAAATAAGTCCCCATCAGCGCGCTGGCGACGGCGAGGAGGTCGTATTCCTCTTTCGCCTCGCATTCCACCGCACTGCCGAGAGCCGCAAAGATGGCGGCAATCTCGGGATTGGGCGGATAGATCGCGGTCACACCCGCGCGCTCGGCGACGAAGGGCAGCGGGATTGCCTGACTCAAACGCACGTCTTCCCGGATCCAGCCCAGGAGCTTGGAACGATCGGTTGCCGCGATGACGCTGACGACCGTCTGGCCCGCCCGAAAGGCGAGGGCCGTGATCACTTCCTCGGCGATCTGCGGCCGGACGGCAAGAAACAGCACGTCGGCGGCATCGACCACGTCCTGGTTGTCCTTGGCGATCCGCACCGACGAAAACCGGCTCGCGAGCCGGGCGGCAATCTGCCGATTGCGCGGCGAGACGAGGATCTCCTCGACCCCGAGGTCGGAGCCGACGATACCCGTCACCATCGCCTCGGTGATCGTCCCTGTGCCGACAAAGCCGATGCGCATCATTCCGCCGCCTTGCGCCGGCCAAGCGAGACATCCGTCGTGTAGTTCTCGCGCATGAAGTTGATGAAGTTCTGCTGGAACTGCCGCGTGTGGGCATGGGCCAGCTCGTCGGCGAGGTCGACATTCCTGGCCCGGATCGCCTCGAGCATCTGGTTGTGCTCGTCGGTCAGCAGATAACCCTCATGGGTGCGCTCCAGATACTCGAAGTGGAGATGCAGCATGCGCTGGCCCTGATTGAGCAGGCGTTCGTAAAAGGACGCCAGATAGGGATTCCGGCCGGCGTGCGCAATCGCCATATGGAACTGCTTGTTGGCTTCCGACATCCTGAGATGGTCGCCGGTTTTCACGGCCGTCTCGAATTCCTTCTGCCGCTTGGCTATCGCCTTGAGGTCCGTCTCGGTGCGCAGTTCCGCGGCAAGCCGGGTGTTCATGCGCTGCGCGATGTCCAGCGCCTCGACATATTTCGGGAAGGTCGCCACCTCGATCGGCGCGACGATCGTGCTGCGGTTGGCAAGCGTCACGACAAGCTCCTCGCCGGCGAGCCTGATCAAGGCCTCGCGAACCGGCGAACGGGACATGTCGAAACGTTCGGCGAGCGTGCTCTCGTCCAGGAGCTGGCCGGGAGCGAGCGTCAGCGCCAGGATTTCGTTGCGCAGCGTCTCGTAGACGTTTTTCCAGCCAGTGCCCCTGGCTCGTTTCATTTCAATCTCGTCAGACACTTGGCTCGCTTTCTCCGATGCTCGGCCCATAGGGCCAGAAAATCGCGACCACGACAATGTAAATTTTCCTCTTGACTTTGTCGACACGTAGACGACATAAATATTCTTGTCGACACGTAGACGACAAATATAGCAAAGATCGGCTTGAAGCCGACGAGAGGAACCGCGCGCGCCGCGCGCCCGTCAAACAGAGGAAATGACGATGCTTTCGAAGATGCTTTCGCCCGTCCTGCGGGCGCTGCCTGCGCTTGCCCTGATCACCGGTCTTTCAACCACCGCCGCATCCGCCCAGAACGCCGAAGGTTATTGGCAGGGCGTGCAGAAGGCGGGTGTCCTTCGCTGCGGCGCGGCCGTCGCTCCGCCCTACGTCATGCGCGATCCGGCGAGCGGCGAATATTCGGGGTTCTTCGCCGATCTCTGCCGCGAATTCGCCGATGTCCTGAAGGTCAAGCCGGAGTTCGTCGATACGACCTGGGACAACATCGTCGCCGGCCTGCAGGCCGGAAAATGGGATCTCTCGCTGGCGCTGAACCGCACGCCGGCGCGCGCCATGGCCGTGCAGTTCTCGGTCCCGGCGATGGAGTACCAGATCTCGCTTGCCTACAACAAGGAGAACCCGAAGATTCCGGCCGGAGCAACCTCGGTTGCGGACATCGACAACAAGGACGTGACGCTCGCCGTCATGTCGGGCACTGCCCAGGACAAGGCGATTACCGCTGCGGTGAAGAACGCCACGATCCTGCGCCTGCCGGGCAATGACGAGACTCGCCTGGCGGTGGTTTCCAGGCGGGCCGATATCCTCGTCGATGCCTCCGACACCAACCAGCTCTTCACCCAGTCGAATCCCGATTGGGCGGTCGCGCTGAACCCGACGCCGGCATTGGCGAAACAGGGTGTTGCCTTCGGCCTGCCGCATCAGTTGTCGGCATCCGACGTCGAAGTGGTCAATATCTTTCTCGAGGAAAAAGTGGCGACGGGCCACGTCGAGGAACTGATCAAGAAGGCCGTCGATGAAGTGCTGAAGAGCGCGCAATAATGACAGCCCGGCCGGGCCCCGTGAACGGCTGCCCGGCCCCTCTCATCCCCTCCTTTGACCAGCGAGATCGGCGATGACGATGAATTTCAGTTCCCCCCTTGTCAAAATCCAGTCCCTTCACAAGAGCTACGGACCGCATATCCAAGTCCTCAAAGGGCTCGACATCGAAATGAAGCCCGGCGAAAGGGTCGTCGTCATCGGCCCGAGCGGCGGCGGCAAGAGCACGCTGCTGCGCGTCATGATGGGGCTTGAGAAGATCGACAGCGGCGCGATCAGTTTTGGCGGCAAGCCCTATATCTCGTCGGAGGGCGCCGACAGGAAAACCGAGATCGACACCGAGGTTCGGCGTTCGATCGGCATGGTGTTCCAGCACTACACGCTGTTCCCGCATCTCTCCGTCATCCAGAACCTGATTCTCGCACCCTGCAAGGTCAGGGGCGAAGGCAAGGCGAGCGCCACCAAACGTGCCCAGGCGCTGCTCGAGCGCTTGGGCTTGGGCGCCAAGGCGAATGCCTATCCGGCGCAGCTTTCCGGCGGGCAGAAACAGCGCGTGGCGATCGCCCGCGCCCTGATGCTCGATCCGAAGCTGATGCTGTTCGACGAGGTGACGTCGGCGCTCGATCCCGAACTCGTCGCCGAAGTCGAGCAGGTCATCCTGCAGCTTGCCGCGCAGAACATGCCGATGATGATCGTCACCCACGACATGTGGTTTGCGAAGAACATCGCCTCGCGTGTCATCTTCTGCGCCGGCGGCGTGGTGGTCGAGGATGGACCGCCCGAGCAGGTGCTTGGTGCGCCGAAGGAAGAGCGCACCCGCGATTTCATCGACCGCGTCTTCCATATCCGGCACTAGGAGGGGGAGATGGGATATTCCTTCGACTTCCAGTCCGTCTCTTTCGGTCCGCTCTGGGAGGGGCTGATCGTCACGCTCGAGCTGACGGTCGCCGCCAATCTCATCGGCGTCGTGCTCGGCTTTCCGCTGGCGCTGCTGATCATGAGCCGGTTCGCGCCGGTCCGGCTGCCGGCGATGCTCTTCGTGGAATTCTTCCGCTGCACGCCGGCGATCGTCCAGATCGTCTGGTTCTTCTACTGCGTGCCGATGCTCTTCAATGTCTTCCTCGGCTCGATGACGATGGGCATACTGGCGCTCGGCCTCAACCTGATGGCCTTCAACGCCGAAGCCTATCGTGCCGCGATCCAGGCGGTGCCGCGCGAGCAGCTCGATGCCGGCATCGCGCTTGGCCTCAATCCGCTGCAGCGCACGCTTTACATCGTGCTGCCGACCGCGGTCCGGGCGTCGATTCCCGTGCTGCTCACCAACGGCATCGGCATCTTCCAGCAAACCGCGCTGGTCGCCATCGTCGCCGTGCAGGACCTGATGTATCAGGCGAAGACACTGGCGACGGAGACCTACAGGCCGATCGAGACCTTCACCATCGTTGCGCTCGTCTACTTCGCCGTCTCGTTTCCCGTCAGCCAGATCGTCGGCTTCCTGGAACGCCGCCGCCAGCTGATGATGAGCTGAGGAGAAAGACCATGGCACTCGATTTCTCCATCATCCTTCGCTTCCAAGAGGCGCTGGCGCTCGGTCTCTGGACGACCATCAAGCTGACGCTGATCTGCGTCGTGCTTGGCTGCAGCCTCGGCTTCTTCATTGGGCTTGCCCGGACATCGCGGAGCACCGTGCTGCGGGCAATCTCCAGTGTCTATGTCGAGTTCTTCCGCGGCACGCCGGTGCTCGTCCAGCTGTTCTGGATCTTCTTCTGCCTGCCGTTGATCCTCGACGTCGAGCTCTCTAACCTCATCTCCGGCGTCATCGCACTCACGCTCTACATGGGTGCGATCTCCAGCGAGACGTTCCGGGCATCGCTGAAGTCGATCGGTCCGGAGCAGCTCGACGCCTGCGTCGCGCTCGGCCTGCCGCGCCGCGTCCAGGTGACGAGCGTGATCCTGCCGCAGGCGGTGCTGCGGGCCATTCCGACGCTGCTGTCGAACTGTGTCAGCCTGTTCAAGGAAAGCGCCCTCGTCTCCGCCGTCGGCATGGCCGACCTGATGTTCGTCGGCCAGAACATCTCCAACAATACGGCGCGCCCCATCGAGGTGCTGACGGTCGTCGCCCTCATCTACTTCCTCATCGCCTTTCCGCTCACCCGCGCGGTGACGCTCGTCGAGCGACGCGTGCTTGCCAAGCTGGCGATCTGAACCAAGTTCTTTCGAAAGGAGACATTCCATGAAACTCTCTGGCGTCATGCCCGCCCTCATCACCCCGTTCGACGCGAACAACAGGGTCGACTTCAGGGCATTCGAAAAGCTTTTGGCGCATCTGCGCGAGGCCGGTGTCACCGGCTGGGTGCCGAACGGGTCGACCGGCGAGTATTTCAGCCAGTCCAAGGAAGAGCGCCGCGATGTGCTGCAATTCGTCAAGGATTTTGCCAAGCCGGGCGAAACTCTGATCGCTGGCACCAATGCGCCCGCCACGCGCGAGGTTATCGAGCAGACGGCGATCGCCAGGGAGATCGGCTATGACACGGTGCTGCTCGCTCCGCCGTTCTACACCCGGCCGACGCAAGCGGAATTGATCCGGCACTATGAAACCGTGCTCGGTGCCGTGGATGTGAACCTGGTCCTCTATTCCTACCCGGCCAAGGACGGGTCGGACATCAGCTTCGAGCTGTTGGACCATTTTGCCGACAATTCGCGCGTCATCGGCATCAAGGAAAGCTCCGGCGTATTGCAGCGCGCGATCGACATCGCCAGCCGCTACGAAGGCCGCATTCAACTGGTTTCCGGCTCGGACGACATTGCACTCGACTTCATGTTCTGGGGTGCGGAGAGCTGGATCTGCGGGCCGTCGAACTGCATGGCGAAGGCCTGCTGCGATCTGGATCGCACGTTCCGCTCCGGCGATCTCGACAAGGCGCGGGCGCAGATGAAAACGCTCTACCGGGCGATGAACATCCTCGAAAGCGGCAAGTTCGTGCAGAAGATCAAGTATGGCTGCGAGCTTCAGGGCCTGCCCATGGGTGAGTGCCGCGCGCCGCTCGGACCGCTGACCGACGATGAAAAGGCCGAGTTCCGCGCCGCCATGGAGCCGATCCTGAACTGGTGATCGCCTGAACTGGCAATCGCTTGTGAAAGCGCCGCTTCTCGGCCGTTCGGCAATAGGGAAGCGGCGTGTCGACAACTCATGCGCGACTATGGAGCTAGACAGATGCGCTTCAGCAAGGTCCTGTCCGTCGTCGATTGCCATGCCGAAGGGGAAAGCGGCAAGGTCATCGTCGGCGGCGTCGGTCCGGTTCCCGGCGAAACCATGTTCGACAAGCGGGTTCATCTCGAAACACAGATGGACGATATCCGCAAGATGGTGCTGTTCGAGCCGCGCGGAGCGGTCTGGCACAATGCCAACATCGTGCTCCCCTCCAATCACCCCGAAGCCGACATGGGCTATGTGATCCTGGAGACGACCGAATACCCGGCCATGTCGGGCTCGAACACGATGTGCGTGGCGACCGTGCTGCTCGAGACCGGAATTCTGCCGATGCGGGAGCCCGTCACGCAATTGACGCTCGAGGCTCCGGCGGGTCTGATCAGGGTGCGTTGCGAATGCTCGAACGGCAAGGTGACGAGCGTCCGGCTTGTGAACCAGCCGGCGTTTTGCTACCACCTGGATAGAGAGATCGAAGTCGTCGGCCTCGGAACCGTCCGGGTCGACATCGTCTATGGCGGCATGACCTATACGATGGTCAACGCGGCCGATCTCGGCTTCTCGATCGATCCCTCGGAAGCCCGCGAGCTTTGCGAAGTCGGGCAGAAGCTCAAATTCGCGGCCGCCGAACAGCTTGCCGTCGAGCATCCGGAGAACCCGGCCATACCGGGCATCACCAACACAGAGTTCATGGGACCGCTTCGACGGGAAAATGGCCAGCTCATCTCGAAGAATTGCGTGGTCGTCTCCCCGGGGCGTTGCGATCGCTCGCCCTGCGGCACCGGCTCGTCGGCGCGGCTGGCGCTGCTGCATGCCAAGGGTCTCATCAAGCCCGGCGAAACGCTTATCCATGAGTCGATCACCGGCAGCCGCTTCACCTGCGCCATCGACGGCCTGACGAAAGTCGGGAAGTATGGCGCCGTCATACCGGCGATCGCAGGACAGGCATGGATCACCGGTCTTTACCAGATGGGCATGGATCCGAGCGACCCCTATCCGCAGGGCTTTACGGTGGCCGACACCTGGATGACCACGGTCTGAGTGCTGAGACATGATAAGCAATAGCGAGAGTCCTGCCGTTGTCGTCGGAGCCGGTATCATCGGCACAACGATCGCCTATGAACTTCGACGCCGGGGGAAACAGGTCGTTCTCATCGAGCGAGACCCCGATGGTAAGAGCGCCTCCTACGGCAACATGGCGTCGATCGCGGTGACCGAGTTCATGCCGGCCTCCCGGCCGTCTGTCTGGGCGCAGATGCCGAAGTGGCTGATCGACCCGGAAGGGCCAGTGCGTATCCGGCCCTCCTACATGCCGCGGCTCACGCCGTGGTTCCTGCGGTTTCTCGAAGCCAGCCGACCGTCGCGGGTCAAGGAACTGGAGGCGGCAGGCGCTGTGCTTTGCGGCCGCGTCTACGAAGACCTTATGCCGCTGCTGCAGGCGACCGGTCTTTCTGACATGCTGACCGAGGAAGGATGCTTGAGCCTCTACGCGGACGAGGCCGAATTCAGGGCGGACCGGGAGCATATCGAGGTTCTGGAACGCTTCGGCTTCCGCCATGAAGTGCTCGGCGGCAACGCCATCCGCGACCTCGAGCCGGCGCTGACGTCGAAGATCGCAAAGGCCGTGCTGTTTCCCGACAACCGGTCGATCAGAGACCCATTCAGGCTGCTCCTGAAACTGCGTGAGAAGTTCCTGGCGCTGGGCGGCAGGATCGAGCGGGGCGAAGTCGTCGGTTTCGATCAGGGCGATCGCGTCCAGGCCGTCCGCCTGAAGGATGGCCGTTCGATCGCGGCCTCGGAAATCGTGCTTTGCGCCGGCGCCTATACCGGCAAGTTGGCGCGCCTTCTCGGCGAACCGATCCCGCTCGAAACAGAGCGCGGCTACCACACCCAGATCATGGCGCCCGGCATTTCGATGCGCCACTCGATCATCTGGCCGGCGCGCGCCTTCATGGTCACCCCGACCGCAGGCGGCATTCGCGTCGGTGGCACGGTGGAGATGGCCGGGCTTGAGGCCGCGCCCGACTACCGGCGGGCGAAAGTGCTGGTCAAGCGTGCCCGCGAGGCGCTGCCGGAGCTTCGGGTGGAGAAGACCACGGAATGGATGGGCCATCGCCCGGCGCTGCCCGATACGGTGCCGATCATCGGTGCTTCGGCAAAACATCGCGGCGTCTTCTACGCCACCGGTCATGGGCATCTCGGGCTGACCTATGCGGCGACGACCGGGCGGCTCATCGCCGATCTCGTCACCGGGACCCAGCCGCCGATCGATCTCAAACCATACCGTGTGGACCGGTTCTGACGGCAGCGCCGATCGACACATAGGAACGAATGGAGCCAACAATGCGCAGCGAACTCTATATCGATGGAAAATGGACGGCGGCCGCAAAAGGCAGGACGTTCGATGTCGTCAATCCGGCGACGGAAGAGGTGATCCACAGAATAGCGGCGGCAACGCCGGAAGACGTCGACGTGGCCGTGAAGGCGGCGCGCCGCGCCTTCGACAAGGATGGCTGGCCAAAACTGTCGGGAGCCCAAAGAGCGAAATACCTGCGCGCTATCGCCGATGGGATTCGGGCCCGGCAGTCGGAAATCGCCCGGCTCGAGGTGATCGACAACGGCAAGCCGTTTCCGGAGGCCGATTGGGATGTTGCCGACGCGGCCGGCTGCTTCGACTTCTATGCGGGGCTCGCCGAACAGCTCGACAACAATCCGGAAGAGCCGATCGCGCTCGCCGACGCCCGGTTCACCTCCAAGGCGGTCAAGGAGCCGATCGGCGTCGCAGGCGCAATCATTCCCTGGAACTACCCGCTTCTGATGGCTGCCTGGAAGGTTGCGCCGGCCCTTGCCGCCGGCTGTACGATCGTGCTGAAACCGGCCGAAGTCACGTCGCTGACGGCGCTGGAACTCGCCGCGATCGCCGACGAGGCGGGCCTGCCGCCGGGCGTTCTCAACATCCTCACTGGCTCCGGCTCTGTCGCCGGGCAGGCGATCATCGACCACAAGCACGTAGACAAGTTGGCCTTCACCGGCTCCGGGCCGGTAGGCTCGAAGATCATGGCGGCGGCGGCCCGCGACATCAAGCGCGTCAGCCTCGAGCTCGGCGGCAAGTCGCCCTTCGTGGTTTTCGACGATGCGGATATCGACGAGGCCGTCGAATGGATCATGTTCGGCATCTTCTGGAACCAGGGGCAGGTCTGCTCGGCGACGTCGCGCATCCTCGTCCAGGAAGGGATTTACGACCGCCTGTTGGCGCGGCTTGTCGAGGAGACGAAGAAGATCAGGATCGGCGACGGTCTCGAGGACGGCGTGCTTCTCGGGCCGCTCGTCTCGAAGCGCCAGCACGAACAGGTCGTCGCGGCGATCGAGGCGGCGAAGACTGCCGGTGCGACGGTTGCCTGCGGCGGCAAGCGCCCTGAAGGCTTCGACAAGGGCTATTATCTCGAGCCGACGATCCTGACCGAGGTGCCCCTGGAAAGCGACGCCTGGCGCGAGGAGATCTTCGGTCCGGTCGTCTGCATTCGGCCGTTCTCGACCGAAGCCGAAGCGATCGAGCTTGCCAACGATTCCCGCTTCGGCCTTGCGGCGGCGGTGATGTCGAAGGACGATGTTCGCGCCGAGCGGGTCGCGAGCGCCTTCCGGGCCGGCATCGTCTGGATCAACTGCTCGCAGCCGACTTTCACCGAGGCGCCGTGGGGCGGCTACAAGGAATCCGGCATCGGCCGCGAACTCGGCCGCTGGGGCCTCGAAAACTACCTCGAAACGAAGCAGATCACCCGCTTTGCCACCGGCGAGAAATGGGGCTGGTACATCAAATGAATGGAAGCCCGATGAACTGGGGTCGCTCGCTCGATCTCCTCGAGGTCCATTGCCAGGGCGAGGTCGGCAAGGTGATCGTCGGCGGCGCGCCGGATATCCCCGGCGCGACGATGCTCGACAAGATGAACCACATCAATCAGGTCGACGACAGCCTGCGCCGTTTCGTCACCTTCGAGCCGCGCGCCAGTGTCGCCATGTCGGTCAATCTGCTCCTAGCACCGTTGCATCCTGACGCCGATGCGGGCTTCATCGTTCTCCAGGCGGATCGCGCCCACCCGATGTCCGGCAGCAATTGCATCTGCGTCGTGACTGCGCTTCTGGAGAGCGGACGGGTCGCAATGCAGGAACCGGAAACGATCGTCCGGCTCGATACGCCGGCCGGGCTGATCGTTGCACGCGCCGCCTGCCGCGACGGACGCTGCCTGTCGGTCAGTCTCGACAACGTGCCGAGTTTCGTCGAGGCCCTGGACCGAGAGATCGAAACTCCCCGCTGGGGCCGTATCAGGGCCGATATCGCCTTCGGCGGCGTCTATTACGCGATCGTCGATGTCGATCAGGTCGGCAGCGAGATCGCGCCGGTCAATGCGCGCTATCTGGCCGAAGCGGGGATCGAGTTGAAGTCGCTGCTCGCCGATGAGGTGACGGTGAAGCATCCGCTGCTCAGCGGCGTCGACGAGATCGCCTATGTGATGTTTCGCGGAGAGGAGCCGGACGGGGCTGTGCGCACCTGCACGACGCTGAAGCCCGGCCGGGTCGACCGATCTCCCTGCGGGACGGGAAGCTCCGCGAATCTTGCGACCCTTTTCGCGCGTGCGAAAATCGGCGTGGGCGACCGGCGGATCTCGCGCTCGATCATCGGTGGAGAATTCACGGCGGAGGCGATCGGCGCGACCGAGGTCGGCGGACGTCCCGCTGTGCTGCCGCGGATCACCGGGCGCGGCTGGATCTACGGCCGCGAGCAGCTCCGCATTTCCGAAGATGACCCGTTCAAGAAGGGTTTTGTGCTCTCCGATAGCTGGGGACCGCAGGTCGACATGCTCGGCTGAGGAGGAAACATGTCCATTGAATCACTTTCGGGCCAGACCGTCCTCGTCACCGGCGCCTCGGGCGGCATCGGTGCCGCCATCGTCGAGCGTCTCGCGGCGGAGGGCGCCCGCCCGATCATCCACTACGGCCGCGACCGGGGCGCGGCCGAAGCGCTGCTGGCTCGCCTTCCGGGAGAAGGATTGATTGTCCAGGCGGACCTGTCGAACGCTGCCGGCGCCTTCGCGCTCTGGCAGGAGGCCGAGGCCGCTGCGGGCCGCATCCATGCGCTGATCAACAATGCCGGCATCCGCACCGAAATTTCGATCGATGCCGAGCCCGACGCCTGGAGAGAGGCCTGGCAAAGGGAATTCCAGGTGAATTTCTTTGCCGCGGCCGATCTCTGCAAGCAGGCACTTACGCACTTCAAGGCGCGTGGCGGCGGCCGGATCGTCAATATGACGAGCCGCGCCGGGCAGCGCGGCTATGCGGCCGATGCCATGCCCTATGGCGCAACGAAGGCGGCGCTGATCAACCTGACGAAGTCGATCGCGCGCAGCTTCGGTTCGGATGGCGTCGTGGCGCTGGCGATCGCACCGGGCTGGGTCAAGACGGAAATGGCCGAGGACTTCGTCGCGAAATTCGGCAAGCAGGCCGCCGTCGCCGACATACCGATCGGTGAAATGGCGGAGGTTTCCGAAATCGCCGAACTCGTCGCCTTCGCGCTCAGGCCATCGCAGCGTTCGCTGAACGGCGCGACGCTCGACGTCAATGGCGGCAGCTACATTCGATAGTTTTCGAGGAGAGAAACATGAAGAGATTCGAAGGCAAGGTCGCCGTCGTTACCGGCGGAGGCGGCGGTATCGGTTCCGCCATTTCGCGGCGGCTGGCGGATGAGGGAGCGCTGGTCGTCGTCTCCGACGTCAACGGCGAAGCGGCTGGCGCGGTCGCGGCCGAGATCGTCTCGCAGGGCGGCTCCGCCATCGCCGTCGCCGCCGATATTTCCCAGCGGGAGCCGTGTTTTGGCCTGATTGCAGAGGTGTTCGACCAGAAGGGGCGCATCGACATTCTCGTCAACAATGCCGGCATCAACCGGCGCGGCAACCTCCTGGCGCTCACCGATGACGACTGGCACACAAGCTTCGCGGTCAACCTCGATTCGATGTTTTATCTGTGCCGCGCTGCCATTCCGCACATGATCGAGGCCGGCGGTGGCGTGATCGTCAACACCGCCTCGCAATGGGGCCTTTATCCGGCGCCGAACCACATCGCCTATAACACGACCAAGGCGGCGGTCGCGGCCTTCACGCAGAATCTGGCTCGTGACTATGCTCCGCACAAGATCCGCGTAAACGCCGTCTGCCCCGGAGAAATCCACACGCCCATGCTGGAGGCGGGGGTCAAGCGGGCAGGCCGCACCATCGCCGATCTCGGCAAACTCGTTCCGTTCGGCCGCATCGGTAGACCGGAGGAGGTCGCCGCTCTTGTCGCCTTTCTGGCCTCGGACGAGGCCGCTTTCATGTGCGGCTCGCTCGTGGAGATAACCGGGGCCCAAGCGGTTGCCTGAAAGGGAGCCCGTAAGCGAATAACGGGTGAGTCGCTCAACTGCGACTTGCCTGAAGCAGTGCGCTTGCCGCGCGTTGCAGCAGAGGTTTCGCTTCCCCAACGTCGAACATCTGCGAGCTGACAAACGCGCCGTTGATAAGTACCGCCAATTGCCCAGCGAGTTCTGCGGGCCTGATCGCGCCCAGTCGCTCAGCCATCACATGAAGTCGCCGCCTCAATTCTGCTTTATGCGCTGCAGCGACTTTGCGAGCCGGATGATCGGTTTCGGGAAACTCGGCTGCGACATTGATCTGCGGGCAGCCCCGGTAACCTGGGCGGTTGACGCGCTCACCAATCCAATCGAGGTGAGCGTCCAGCTCTCCTTTCGGATCGTCAACATGCCGGTGGGCGACCTTGTCCCAGGTGCCCCAGAAGTCTTTGTCCTCTCGCTCGAGGAATGCCGCGACGAGATCGTCTTTCGTGCGGAAATGGCGATATAGGCTCGTCTTGGCGACCCCGGCTTTTTCGACGACAAGGTCCACGCCAACGGCGCGAACGCCCTGCTGGTAAAACAGGGCCGACGCCGTCTCGAGAATGCGCTCCCGGACTTCTTGCACGTTCACCTCCGATTTCTTCACGCGGCCTCCGCTCGTCTCTTTGCTGTCATCGCGATTCCTTCTAGCAAAAAACCGCTTGACGCGCTACAGACCTGTACGTATTAAAACAGACAGGTCTGTATCGTGGAGGAATGAAATTGTCTGAGCAGCAATATCAAAACGTGGCAATCGCGGTGTACGGCGCCAGCGGGCATACCGGAAGGTTCGTGCTATCCGAACTGGCCCGCAGGAACCTGAAGGCCGTTGCCGTCGGGCGGAGCGCGGCGAAGTTGGCGGAAGCCGGCGTTCAAGCCGCCGAAATACGAGAGGCGTCCATCGACGACGCAAATTCGCTCGACAGGGCATTTTCGGGCGTGGCAGCCGTGATCAACTGCGCTGGCCCGTTCCTGGATACGGCCGACCCGGTGGCCGCAGCGGCTTTACGGACGGGTGCCCATTATTTCGACGTGACGGCTGAACAGGGAAGCGCATTGTCAACCTACGAGACGTTCGATAGCGACGCGAGGCAAGCCGGGCTGGTGTTCATCCCGGCCATGGGCTTCTACGGCGGTTTTGTGGATCTGCTCGTTTCGGCCCTGTTGGATGATTGGGTTGCGGTGGACGACATTCGGATCGGCATCGCGCTTGACAGTTGGCATCCGACGATCGGCTCCCGCAACACCGGTAGGCGCAACACCGCGCGACGGCTGGTGGTCGCCAATGGGCAATTGTCGCCAATACCTCTGCCGGCTGCAGAGCAGGAGTGGGAATTTCTCCAGCCATTCGGCCTGCAGCGGGTGATCGAACAGCCGTTCTCCGAGATTTCCGTTGTCAACCGGCATGTGCGCAGCCCGGAAGTCCATACATACCTCAACGAGACGGGGTATCGGGACATCCATGATCCGAACACCCCGCCGCCCGTGGCGGTCGATGAAACAGGTCTTTCGGCGCAGCGCTTCATGGTCGAGGTGGTGGTTCGAAAGGGAAACGAAGAGCGGCATATTTCCGCTTCTGGCCGTGACATCTACGCCTTTACCGCCCCGCTCGTTTGCGAGGCAGTTCAGCAAGTCCTTGCGGGCAGGGTGCGTGTGCACGGGGCGCAGGCGCCTGGCGCCGTCTTCGATGCGCTGGAGTTTCTCAACGCGCTGGCGCCGGACCATTTGTCGTTCGAGATATTGGGCGTCTAACGCATGTTGCCAAACGGGCGTCAGCGCGGCTTTGCCCGGGCCGCCGGCCGGATGTTCGGCGCCGCGGGCAGCCGGAACGTCTGTGCCGGTGCCGGGCGGCCGACATGGAATCCCTGCACCTGATCGATCCGGAATTGCCGCATAAGTGCCAATTGTTCCTCGGTCTCCACGCCCTCCACAAGGATCATGTGGCCGCGATTTCGCACGAGTCCGATAATGTCCTGCAGCATCGCCTTGCCCCTCGGGGTGTCGCAATCGTGCAGGAAGGAGCGATCGATCTTCACCGTATCGAAATCGATCAGCCGTAGCCACGACAGGCCCGCGAAGCCCGTCCCGAAGTCGTCGAGCCATATACGGACGCCGAGCGTCTTGAGATCGCTGATGCAACGAAGGATATCGGAGTGCATCTCCATCTCCAGCCCCTCGGTGATTTCGAGAGCCAACCGGCCGCCGGCCACGCCTGTTTCGCCCAGAATCGCTGCCACAGAGGCCGCGAAGCCCGGTGATTTGAGCTGGATCGGGGAGACATTGACACTGACGACGGGGACGTGCTCGTCCGCCAGGAGTTCGCGACACACCGTCCGGATCGCCCAACGCCCAAGGTCCAGGATGGCGCCGGTGCGTTCTGCGATGGGGATGAAAAGGCTCGGAGGAACCGAGGTGCCATCCAGCATTCTCAGGCGCATGAGTGCCTCGACGGCGTCAACGCGGCCGGATGCGACGTTTCGGATCGGCTGATAGACGAGCGAAACGAGGTCCTGGTCCACGGCGATCTTCAACAGGGCGGCGATGTTCTCGCTCTCGTCGTTGCTGTGCGGGTCGTTCGGATCGAAGAGCCGGGCGCAGTTCCGGCCGCTCGCCTTTGCGCCATAGAGCGCCCGGTCCGCTTCATGGATCAGCCTCTCGAGCTTCGATCCCGTCTGATTTCGGCTGAACGCAGCCCCGACGCTGACGGTGACGATCGACATGCCGTCGCGCCGCTGCCCATGCTCCAGAGCAAGGTTTTCGACGCCGCAGCGGATCGTCTCGGCGAGTTCGGCCGCCTGTTCGCTGGTCTCCATGCGGGCAAGGACGATGAACTCTTCGCCGCCATAGCGGCCGATCGAGCCATTATACGGCTCGATCGAGTCCTTGAGGGCACTGGCGACCAGAACGAGACAGCGGTCACCTTCCTGATGCCCGTAGAAGTCGTTGTATTTCTTGAAGAAGTCGACGTCGATGAGAAAAGCGGCGAAACTCGTTCCCTTCTTCTGCCAGTCACTCCAGTAGTCCCGAAGCTTCTGATCGACGGCGCGACGGTTGTCGAGGCCCGTCAGCGAGTCGGTATTCGACAGGCGCAGCAAAGCCCTGCCGCGCTCGGAAGCCTCCTTCTGCTGGATGCGCGCTTCGAATGCATTGAGAAAGACCTTGTAGCGCTCCCGGTTGAGCTTCCAGTTCACATAGGAGGTGAAAACGAAGCAGGAGATGTTGAAGGTGCCGAAGGCGAGCCGATAGGAGACATCCGCTGGAGAGAAAGACAGCACCGCCGCAAAGAAAATCAGCAGGATGGTGACCGACGCGAACAGCGAAATGCGGAACTGGAAGCTGAAGAACAGATTGACGCTCATCATGAAGATGGCGCCGAAGACCATGTAATAGGAGATGCTCTGGGTATCCGCGGTCATCATCGCCGGATAGAGCCATCCCGCATAGGCAAGCACGAGTGCGGCGGCCGCCGTGACGTCGATCGCGTTCGCACCGGCGTTTCGGCGGATCTGCATTTCGATCAGCATCAGCGCGACGACAGCGATCGTGAAACGCGCCGCGATCGTATAATGCGCGACGTCGGGAACCAGCAGAATGTCGGTGATCGAAAACAGCAGATAGACCGCGACCGCAGTCCAGAACCCGTGTCGGGTCGCCTGCTTTCGGGCTCCTTCGCCCTCGTTCTCATAGAGCGCGCGCAGCTCAGTCGAGGCCGGCCGCGGCGGCTCGCTGTGGAGGTCGATCTCGATTACGTCGGCCAGCGTGTGCTTCATGCACCGATCCATTGCGTTTGCGTCTTCTTGTGAAGCCCGAAGTCTCTTTGCGAACGAGTGCCGCGGGGACGTCCTGCGACTGCCGTCTGCTTGGGACTGATACTTAGGGCTTCCAGCATTGTTCGGCACATTAGTTCAGGTCCATTAAGTTTTGCTGAATTGGATATGGGTCAAACACGCACGTAATAGTGTAGCGAAATCGGTCAGTCGGACGGGTTGTTAACCATATTATTCGAAAGTTCGAAATTGGATTTGGCTCGCTCGGAGTTCTTGCGCATACTGTTAACAATCTATTAACGGATGAGTCTCGCGTGACCCAAATTCAGATTGCCCTCGATGGCGAAAGCCTGATTACCCCCACCTCCATTACGACCGAACTCTCAACAGCCAAGACGGATCGCCACGAGGAGCAGCTGGCAACCGGCGAAGCCGCAGTCGCTCTGGCGCTGATGATTGCCCAGCAGCAGATCGAGCAGCGGCGCGATCCGCCGGTGATCATCCACCAGCTGATCGGCGCCCTTCATGAGGTGCGCCGCAAGTTCGACCCAAGTGTCTGGCAAGAACTGATCCCGCTCGTGCAGAACCATCCCGTGGCGAACTACTTCCATGAGGATCCGTTCACGCGCTGGTCTTTCCGGAAGCCGCGCGGCTATTCCGGCGACGCGCAACTGATCGATTTCATCTATGGTCATCCGAGCGTTTCCGAAGAGATCGCCAATGCCTCTCCGCTTGGACGGACCCTTTACGACTACACGAAGGATGCGCCGTCGTCCGTCGCGGTGCGGGAACGACGCGATCTCCTGACCCGGCATGTCGACGCGATCGCCGCCGAACGAGGCGCTGAGACGGAGATCCTGACGATCGCGGCGGGGCATCTGCGTGAGGCCGACCGCTCGGTGGCGTTGCGGGAGCAGCGGATAAAGCGTTGGGTCGCCCTCGATCAGGACCCTTTGAGCGTCGGATCGATGGTTCGCGATTTCAGGGGAACGTGCGTCGAGGCGATCGACGGCTCCGTTCGTGGTCTTCTGACAAGGTCCCAGGAACTGGGTCAGTTCGACTTCATCTACGCCGCCGGCCTCTATGATTACCTTGCCGACAAAGTGGCCGTGAAGCTCACGCAACGATGCCTCGAAATGCTGAAGCCCAATGGTGTCTTCCTCTTCGCCAATTTTGCGCGCGACATCAGCGATGACGGTTACATGGAGACGTTGATGAACTGGGCACTGTTGCTGCGTTCGGAGGCCGATATGTGGGGCATCATCAATGCGAGCGTCGATCGCAATGCGGTCGATGCCCGATTGGAATTCGGCGCCAACCGCAACATCGTCTACGGCATCCTGCAGAAACGTTCCTGAGCCTATGCATGGAACCTTCTCCATCCCGCGACGCTGATGCCGGGATGGAGAAACTGCGGGCCGCTTGCCTGGGTCAGTGCTTCTGCTTCGGTCCTTTGCAGTCGAGCAGGATGGGTCTCGCATGCAGATGGGCAGAGGCGCCGCCAGGCAAGGAAGGCTTGAGCAGCGCTGCGGACGGCGAGAGCCGAACGGATTGTGTAGGGCCTGACAGCGTTTCGCCGGACCGGACGAGCTGAACAACCGGTGCCTGGCGCGGCCGCTTGGTTGTCCACAGGGCCTCCATCGCCGAGCGCAATTTCAGGCGCGACACCGCCTCCCGCGACCTGAGCTTGCACCGAAGATGTTCCCGATCATCGGAATTGATCTCTTCGAAACTTAAGAATGTGGCGATCGCGGCGTCTCTCTGGCCCGCCGCCAGAAGGCAGACGGCCAATTTGTACCGGACGAGGCCGAGATGCGCGTGCCGGGCAAGCAGTTCCCCGTAGGTCTTGCACGCCTCGCGATAGCAGGCTTGCGCCATCTGGGCGTCGCCCAGCCGGTGCTGGATCTTGTCCGCTCCCGGCATGATCGACAGCAGGCCGCGATAAAGGTGTTCCGCCTCGGCGTGGTCGCCGCGGTCGGTGCAGAGCTGTGCCAGGCCGTAGCGGGCGTAAACATGCTTGGGGGCCGTATGGATGACCTGCCGATAGCCTGTCTCCGCCGCGTCCAGCTTGCCTCGGCTGTGCAGGTCGACGGCCTGCTCGAAGACGAAATCGATGCTGCGGCTATTCAGGCAGTCGTGCAGATTGCGGCCGGTCCGCGTCTTGACGACGAGGCAGCGGACACCCGGTTCGGAGGCGGCCAAGCCGCTCTCGCCGCAGCCGGCATCCTCGCGGACAAACTGTTCGTCGGCAAAGGCGTCAAGCAATCCTTCAGTCCGGACCGAGACAAGATCAAGGCAATCAAACCGTAGGCTCGCCCAGTTTTCGCGCCGGATGGCGCCGGCGGACGCATCTACCGCCTCCTTTTCGAGGCCCGGCCTGCAAAGCAGACCGGTTCGGCCGGAGCCGTGATTGCCAATCATCAGAATATCATCACAGAACAGACCACTGCTCTTGTCGCGGTAGGTTGATACACCAAGCGGAAGAAAGGCGCAGTAAGCCTCATCGTCGGATTGTTTCAAGGCCAGAATGAACCACCTCGGCTGTCGAGGCAGGTATTGATGCAACCAATCCCAGGATAGCTGAGGGTGGGAGTCGGGATCGTTACGATAAAGATCCGCCCAGAGGTTTCGAATATTCTCAAAATCCTCAATACGATCAATAATTTCTATAAACATGGTTCCTCGCTTAAAATAAATAATGAAATAAATTTCAATTATGCATCAGACGTTACAAATAGATAAGCTAGCAATAAGAATGGAATTATAGCAATTTCGGGTTATTTAGCAATGTCTAGACACGCTTAAGATGTGGTTTGGTCAGCAGGCCCGCTCGTCCGTCCGCCTCGTCCACCGGAAGCGCAGCCGGCCCCGCTGGCAAGTCCGTCAACCACCTGACCTCGCTGTCTTAGGCGGCCGGGGTCGCGAGTGCCGGCGGCACCGCGCGCCGGCTGGCTCGCTTCATCGCTCCATGAAGGCGCGCGCCATGCTGTCCCGGATCGGCTTCGTCAGGTAGTCGAAAAAGGTCCGCTCGGCTGTCTGGATGAGAATCTCGGCAGGCATGCCGGGCGTTGGGACGAAGCCGGAGATCCTCGTGACCTCGCTCACCGGCAAGCTCACCCTGGCGAGATAGACTTCCTGGGTGCCGTTGGTTGCCGGGTCGGGCACGGAGTCGGCGGAAACGTAGTAAACTTCGCCGTTCAACACCGGCGTTGTGCGCTGATTGAGGGCGGTGAGCCTTACGGTTGCCTTTTGGCCGATCTTGACGCTGTCGATCTGAGTGCGGATGACCTGTGCTTCAATGATCAGCGGTACGTCGGACGGCAGGATTTCCATGATGGGCTTGCCGGTTTCGACAACGCCGCCGGCCGTATGATAGTACAGCCTGACGACCGTGCCGCTGACCGGAGCGTTGATCGTGGCGCGGCGCAGCACGCTGGCGGCCCCGATCAGCTGCTCGCGGACGGAGTCCAGTTCGGCTTCCACCTTCTGGAGTTCCTCCAGGGCGGCTTCGCGGTAGGTTTCCTCCGTCTGGCGGATCTGCTGCTCCTGTTTCAGGACCTGCGCGCCGGTTTCCGAGATCTCGGCGGTCAGTCTGCCGACCTGTCCCTCGGCGTCGGCGATCGCCCGCTGGATGCTCTTGATTTCCGTCTTGCGGATCAGGTCCTTGTCGAGGAGCGACTTCTTGCCGACATATTCCTCCTGGAGGAGGGCATGCTGCTGACGAACCGCATCGCGCTGCTGCTGGTAGCCTTCGACACGGAAGCGGAAACCCTCGATATTCTGCTTGTACAGTCCGATTTCGCTGTCCAGCTTGCTCTTCCAAGCGCGGAAATTGAGCTCCTGGCTTCGAATGATCGGTTCGACCTCCGGGTCCTGCATATGAGGGGCAAGAATTGCCGGCAGTTCGATCTTGTCGGTGCCCTCGATCTGAGCCATCAGCCGGGCGACGATCGCCTCGAGCCGCGCCCGGCGTAGAAAGAGCTGGCGCTGATTGGCGAGTGCTGCCGTCTCGTCCAGCCGCATCAGCGGCTGGTCGGCAACGATATGATCCCCCTCGCTCACCAGGATATCCTTGATGATCCCGCCTTCAAGGTGCTGGATGATCTTGTTCTGACCGGTCGCGACGAAGCTGCCCTGGGCGATGACGGCGGCGGCGAGCGGCGCCGTGAAGGACCAGACGCCGAAGCCCCCGAACGTGACGGCCATGAGCGCCACGCCGGCGATGGTCTGTTTCCAGATCGACCGCGGTACCTCTGCATACCATTCGAGATCGTAAACTTTGACTATGTCCGACATGGTTTGCCTACGTAAGCTGGTTGTGGTCGAGCGGGTTGCCCTCAAGATTCATGCCGCGCGACGAAAGGGCCTTCAGGACATCCTGGCGCATGCCGAAGAGCGCCACGGTGCCGTTCACCAGGAGCAATACCTTGTCCACGCTGTTCAAGAGGGCGGGCCGCTGGGTAATGGTAATGACGGTGATTTTCTGCTTCTTCGCATGGGCAAGCGCCCGCGTCAGTGCAGCCTCGCCGGCGCTGTCGAGATTGGAATTCGGCTCGTCCAGCACCACCATGCGCGGATTGCCGAAGAAGGCCCGGGCGAGCGCGACGCGCTGCTTCTGCCCGCCGGAGAGCGGGGATCCGTCCGCTGCCACGAAGGTTTCGTATCCGTGCGGCAGCAACGCGATCATGTCGTGGACGTCGGCGAGCTTCGCGGCCGCGTAGATGTCGGCGTCCGTGGCGTCATCCTGCATGCGGGCGATGTTGGCCTTGATCGTTCCCGGAAAGAGCTGAACGTCCTGTGGCAGGTAGCCGATGCTTTCGCCGAACTGGCGCTGGTCCCAGTTTCTCAGGTCCATGAGATCGAGCCGGACATTGCCGGATGTCGGCAGGATGGACCCGACGAGCATCTTGCCGAGCGTCGTCTTGCCTGCTCCGGAACTGCCGATCACGGCAAGCGAGTCGCCCGGGCTGAGCGCGAAGGTCACGCCGTTGAGAACGACGCGCTTCGTGCCATTCGGGACGAAGAGCAGCCGCTCGACGTCGAGGCGACCTTCAGGGCGGGGCAGCTTCAGCCGCTCGAAATTCAGCGGCGAGTTCTGCAGCAGCGAAGCGATGCGCCCATAGGCGGCGCGTGACTGAACGACCTGGTGCCAGCCTTCGATCGCCCCTTCGATCGGGCCGAGCGCACGGCCGGCGACAATCGATGCCGCGATCACCATGCCGCCCGTGAGCTCGCCGTGAAGGGCGAGATTGGCGCCCCAGCCGAGCATCATGACCTGGGTGAGCAGCCGAACGGCCTTGGAGAGCGAGGCAAGAGCGATATTGCGATCCTGCGCCAGCACTTGCGCCCTGAGCGAGCCTGCCATGTCCTTGCCCCAAATACGGACCGCTTCCGGGATCATCGCAAGGGCATTGATGATCTGCGAATTGCGCGACATCGAGTCGAGATGGAGGTTCGCCTTGCTCTGGAAGCTGCTGGCCTCGCCGAAGGGAGCGGCCGTCGCCCTCTGGTTCAACAAGGTGACGACCAGCAGAAGCAAGGCCGAGGCGATGACGATCGAGCCAAGATGCGGATGGATCAGGAAGACCGCCAGGACGAAGAACGGGGCGATCGGGGCGTCGAGGAAGGAAAGCAATGTGCTCGATACCAGGAAGGAACGAAGCTGCTGCAGATCGCCAAGGGTCTGGTATTCGCGCCCGTTGCTGTGCAGCGAGGCGCGGGCGGCCGCACTGAGGATCGGCGCGCCGAGCTGAGCGGCAACCTCCACCGCCGTCCGCATCAGGATCATGCGGCGAATTCCGTCGAAAATGGCTTGCAGAATGACCGCAGCGACGATCAGTCCGGTCAGCATGACCAGCGTGTCGATCGAGCGGCTGGTCAGCACCCGGTCCGAGATCTGAAACAGATAGACTGGTATGGCGAGCACCAGCACGTTGGTGGCGAGCGTGAAAACCATCACGACCATCAGGTTCTGCTTGATCGCCCGCAGACCGGCCTTGAGACTGGCGGAAAAGTCGACCGGCCCGAGGCGCTTATGGAAGACGCCGCCCCCTCCGCCACCATGGCCCCCGCCGCCCCCGCCGCCGGAGCCCCCCTTGTCGGGGATCCGTGGCTCGGCCTTGACGGGGCCGCGGTCGCCGTCGATCACCACCATTCCCGGTCTCGAAGTCTTGTCCGTGACTTCGGCCCGGGGCTCGGCAGCCGGCTTTTCGAAGCGCGGCTCGGGCTTGCGGGCCTCCTGCACAGGGGCACGCTGGCCGGCATCGCCGCCCTGAGGACCAGGGACGATTTTCGCGGTGTTCGCGTTGTCGGCCGTCAGCGGGGGCGTCCGTGTCTGTTGGGTAACCTCGGTCGGCGCCGCGGCACGCCGTTCGGAAGCGAGCGGTGCGGACGCCTCCTCACGCTTGGGTTCCTGGCTGGTTCTTGCGGCCGCCGCGCCGCGAAGATGGTCAATCACCTCGTCGAACTCCTTAACAGTGCGATCCAAAACGTCTTCCCTGCGGTCGATTCTGCGGAGCAATTGCTGCCGGGCCGCCTCGATATCCAGGGCCTGCGGCGCGGACTCCGCCTCGCCCGCAGCCTCGTCGCCCCTCGTTGCGAATTGCTTCCAGGATTGATCGCGGTCGTCGGTCATCGTCGCCTCCCGCGCTCCGATCAGGCCAGCATGCTATGCATGGGATCGGCATTGGTCGTATCGAGCGGAGGCGGCGCATGATCCGGGTGCTGGGGCCCGTGGTCGGGGGTGTCGTCACCCAGGAAGGCCACCGCTTCGCTGACGAGCGCGTCAGGATCCTGGCCGCCGAGGTAAGGGTCGGTCTTGATCAGGTCGGCCTGGATCAGGATCTCGTCCGAATAGGCGTTGCCGCCCGCGTAGATGGTCTTGCCGGCATCGACATCGAGGATCCCGGCGTAGTTGACCAAGGTGTTCGAACCCGTCGAAATCGTCCAGTCCGCATCGGACCCGAGTCCGAGCTTGTTCATAGCGAGCGCGATCTGGTCGCTGTCGCCCAGAATATTGGTTTGCTTGACGTAGTTCAGGCTGACGAGGTCGCCTGAAATATAGAGCACCCGCAAGCCGTTCATCCCGGCGAAGGCGCCATCCTCCAGCACGCCGTCCGGCAGAGATTTTTTGCCGCTTGCCAGATCGCCGAAAGCATCGAGGTAGGATTTCGGCAACGGTTTGACGCTATCCGCGCCGCCGGCTTCCACGATGGCCGCTTCGTTCCAGAGCAGGTTTCCCTCGGAGGAAGCGGAGCACTTGCCGCTCGTGCCGAAACCCTCGACGGCGCCGACCAGATCGTTGTCGAGCAGAATGTTCAACTGCTGGATAATATTGGCATCGTAAACATTGCCGCCGATGAAGATGAGATCGTAGTATTGTCCGAGCTCCGCAAGCGAGATGTTGTTGATTGCCGTATTGTCGCCGGTGATGATCGAAGCCGTCGAGCCAGCGGCCGCCAAAATGGCCGTGTCTTCATCGGACATGAAGGTGAATTGCTCGAGCCAGTTGGTGATCAAGAGGTCTCCCTTGATCTCGGTGATCGCCCACGCCTTCGGGAAGTCGCCGGGTCCGGCCTGCTCCGCCGTGCTGGGCTCGGGGTCGAGATGCTTGAACATCGCGATGTTGAAGGTCTCGTTCGGTTTGCCCTGGTCGAGGTTCCAGCCGTTGAGGGCGGTGCTCAAGAGATCGTTGTCGCACAGGACATTGGTCTGGACGATTGCGTTGAGTTCGACATGGTCGCCGGCGACGGCGAGCACATGCGACTGCAGCCAGTTGGTCGTCAGCACGACGGAGTTGACCAGCGTGTTGCCACCCGCTTCAAGTTCGACCGACGCCTCGATCGAGACCTTGCCCTGGCCTGCCGTAACGTTGCCGCTGGCCTGGTTGGAGGTAGCCGGCTTGTCGTCCGGGGTTTCTTCCGGTGGCGGCAAGTAGTCATCGAGACTCGGTGCTTCCTCGACGAGTTCTCCGTTGACGAAGATGCCTTCGAGAATGTCGGATTTCGCAACGAATGTGCCTTCCTGTCCGTCCTGTTCCGCGGAAAAGGCATCAAGCTGCTGCGCGACGGTGTTGATGAAGGTGGCAATCTCCTCCGGAGAACCGGGAATCTCCTCGCCGCCGAGGGGGGAGATCTGCCGCGCCGCTTCGATGAGATCATTCATCAGGGCGCTGTTGTCCACCTTCACGGAAAACTGCAGGCCGTGGCCGCCAAGATTGACGGAATCGTTGTCCGACAGCCAGATCTGCTGCGACGCGTAGACGGCTGTCGAGCCGGGCGGATCGATTTGAAGTTCGACGGTGCTGCCGGATGACGAACTCGAACCGCCCCGGGTGAAAACGTGCGGATTGTCGATTTCGTTTACCGGCTGCGAAACCGGTATTTCCGGGGGACGAAGGCCTGTATAGAGGCCGGGGGTCGGCTGAGCCCCGACCGGCTCGTCCGGACGGTAGGGAATACGGGGGTCGAAATCCTTGAGCTCGTAGGGTGCCTTGACCGTGACCGGCACGGAGGGCAGCGCCGGCGGATGCTCCTGCGCTTTCTGAAGAGCCTTGAATTCGTTGTAGGCGTCGCGCAGGCGGATTTCTTCAAGCGTCGTTGCGAAGAGACCGATGAAATGGGCAATGGCCTCGGTCGTCTTGTCGAAATACAGGGTCATTGTCAGCCCCCTTTTTATTTCGGTGCTGTTGGACTGCGCGGCGCGAACCCGCGCAGTCCAGTTCAATGCCCGATTGCGAAGAATGCGAACCGGTCGTTGCCTTACATCACGCGGCGTCGTCGTCGTCTTCGCCGATGGCCGTCGAGCTGTAGTTGCCGCCGACGACCGTCATGTCGATGGTGTTGCCCTGCAGATTGGCACCAAGCACGATCTGCTGGTTGAAGGCGTTGGTGTCGATCACTGCATCGGCCGATGCCGAGGAGATTCCTTCAAGGAAACTATCGTCGCCATTGTAGGAACCCCAGGTGCCGGCATTGCCATTGCCGCCGTCTCCGGTCGTGGCAGTGCCGCCGCCACCACCGCCACCGCCTGCGCCGCCAGTGGCTGCACCGCCTACACCGCCGCCGGCAAAGGCATCGCCAGCCCATGCACCGGAGAGCGCGAGGCCGCCGTCGCCTTCACCGCCGGTCGCCGTGCCCGTGCCGCTACCGGCTCCGCCGTCGCCGGTCGTTCCGCCATCCGCGGAAGCATTAGCGTTACCGCCGTCGCCACCGATACCGGCGCCGAGGCCGACGCCCGATCCGGCGCCGAAACCGGCACCTAGCGCATTGCCGCCATCGCCGGCATCACCGGAGTCGCCGCCAGTCGAGTCGCCGGTCTGGCCGAAAGCAACGCTGTTGCCACCGTCATTGTCGCCGCCGTCGCCACCATCATTGCCGAAGTTCAGGATCGGGATCCCGAAGTCGGCATCGATGCCGTCGCCGCCGTCGCCGGCGTCTTCGGCTTCCGCTTCGTCGCTCTCGATGTCGCCGGTATCGTCGCCATCGCCAGCGTTGCTGTTGCCGCCGTCACCGCCGGCTGCGGCGCCGACGCCGAGGCCCAGGCCGAGTCCGAGTCCGAGTCCGACGCCCGCAGCGCCGGCACCGCCGGTGCCACCGGTTGCCGAACCGCCGTTCGCGTCGCCGCTGTCGCCGCCGACGCCGACACCGACGCTCAAAGCGCCGCCGCCATTGCCGTCGCCACCGTCCGCGTCGCTCTCGGCTTCGCTCTCGGCCTCACCGCCACCCGCGAAGCCGCCGACCGCGAGGCCGCCGTCACCGCCGTCGCCGCCGTCGGCATCGGCATCGTCGCCGCCTTCGCCGCCTTCGCCACTGGCGTTGATGCCGTCGTCGGATTCGGCGTCGCCGCCCGTGGCATCGCCGTTCTGGTTCAGGGTGCCGTCGTTGGAGACATCCTTGAGATAGTCGTCATCCGACATGATGGCGGATTGGCTGAAGACGTTACCTACATCATTGCCTGCGCCATTGAGCGACTCGTTGAGGATGTCCTTGAAGCTGACGCTCGCCATGCCTTCGATTTCCGAATTGTCGATGTCGACGAAATCGTCATCCGAGGGCTTGTAGCCATCAAGATCGACGTCGACATCGACGTCGACTTCGGTCTTGCTGTCAACGTCGACGTCGACGTCAGTCTCGCTCTTGTTGATGTTGGCGTTGAGGTTGGCATTGCCGTTCAGGTTGCCGTTGCCGTTGCCGTTGACATTGCCGTTACCGTTCAGGTTTCCGTTGCCGTTACCGTTCAGGTTGCCGTTGCCGTTGCCGTTCAGGTTGCCATTGCCGTTCAGATTGCCATTATAGGACTCACTGGACTGCTCCTGCTCCTGCTCCTGCTCGGACTCCTGCTCTTGTTCCTGCTCCTGCTCCTGCTCCTGCTCGGATTCCTGCTCCTGGTCCTGATCCTGGTACTGATCCTGATCTTGGGATTGGTCTTCCCACGGCCACAAGAAATTCTTGTCCTTGCCCATAATGATCTTCCTCAGGTTGAGGCCGCGACAGCCAAGCCGCCTTTTTCTCTCACGCGGCTAAGGGGTGGTGCGGTCCAGTGTTGAAATGAATAAAGCTACATCACTCAAGAATTTCGATCGCCGGACGGCCAGATGCGGCCGGAGATCAGACATTCAAATTGTCGTGGTAGGTGCCCTCCTCATCCTGGAGCAGCTTGTCGGGCCTCTCGATGGGCACCTGCGCATCTGGCGCCGTGTTCGGTCCCCAGGCTCGAGCCTCCCTGCTCGTCGTTTGCCCGGGCAGTCTGTTGCCAAGATGAAAGAATTGTAAGCTGCCAGTTCGAGCTAGCCCGTAGGGTAGTCGTGGCGCGTGCTTGTCAGCCTCAGGTTGATCGCGTGGAGAAATTATTTTCGTGAAAGGATAAATTTAAGGAATGGATTTGCCGCGATACTCCCTTAGGGCTACTTGCGGCAGGCAGGATTAGGGCCCAAACCTATTCAAACGGAAGAAATGAAACGGAAGCGAATATGAGCGATCCTGACGGCGGCGCCCGGCAACGGCAAGCCGCGCCGATGAAGAGATTTCACGAGATCCTTCTTTTGATCGGCCAACTGAACTACACGTGGACGAACACGGAAAGCCTGCTCATCTACCTCATTGCGGGCCTTGCGAATGTGGACAAGGAAACCGCGGTCATTATTTTCCTGACGCTGAACACGACGCGGGCCCGCATCGAGCTGGTCGAGCGGCTCGCCAAGATGGCCAAGACGCCGTCCGATCGCAGGCAGGAGATCCTGGCTGTGACACAGCAGCTGGGCAAGCAGGCGAAGCTCAGGAACAAGTACAGCCATTGCATCTATTCCTTCGACGAGACCGGGGACCAGGCAAGCACCCAGCTAATGGCCATCTTCGACAGCAAGGAAACGATCAAATACGGCAAGATCGAGCAGATCGACGACGCGGAATTGGCGAGGATCAGCGAGGCGATCGACCAGATCATGAGGATCAACAAGGGAATCTGGGCTATTGTCGAGCGGCATTCGTTCCCGCGGTGACGAACGGCATATCGAACTGCCTACTGCATGTCTCCTTAAATCGACCTCGATTTCAGGGACAAAGACATGCAGCAATTCAAAGTGCTACAGCGACCTTTGCGCGCCTGATAAGGCGCGCGGCGCTTTAGCGCCATGTTCAAGCAGTCGATGCTCGGAGCCGTTACGCCGGGGGCATTGGTTGGCTGTGCCTCGATCTGGAGAAAATCGTGAGGAGAGGGAGCCAGCACCGAAACCCTTTCATCTCTTTTAGGATTCTTAGGGCGCTGGCTCATCTTCAATCAGGTGAACGTTGTATCGTTCATCTGCGGGTCTCGATGTTTCTATTTCTTTTTCAATATAATTGTGCGGCAGGGGTTCGCTCCTGTCGTAAACTGTTACGTCAAAATATAAAATGTCATACGATTTGTCATTCGAACGCAATATAGATACTTCCGAACCTACGCAGGACACTGTCCGGGACGCACAAAACACCGTGCGACGATTGCAGTGTGATCCGGAATGCGGGGAAGCGAAAGATACCAATTATGGTTAGTCTGGCTAGCCGCTTGACCGATGACGCGCGTTTTGAGGTGGTATCACGGCGGCGAAGCGGCGGCCCCGCAGGGGCGGGAGCGGGCGCTGGGAAAGAAGCATTGCCGTCCGGCGGCTTCTCGCGTCCCGGGACGCATTTTCATCCCATGCGTTAAGACAATGTTAACATTGTGAATCCGTCGCGGCGGCTCCGACCGTCGTATTGCGTCGATGTTGGATTCCGCCGACCTGGAATTTCGAAGCGCAGCGTCAGGCTGATAGCCATCGCGTGCGCTGGATCGGATGCGCGCGGGCGCTTGGCACAAGGGGTCGATCGACTGCGCGCCACGTCCCCTATCACCCGTTTTTGGTATCGCCCGTCCACCGGAACCGGCTAGAACGTGCGGGGCCGCGATCTACATCCTAGGCTTGAATGTCGTCACGACCCCGCCGTTTTCCGCCCCAGCTCTTGGTCCGCCGAACCCCTGAAAAGCAAAGGGTGATCGAAGGAGGCTGAAAATGCACGGCTGCCGCTCGAGTTGTCCAAAGCTTTTGTGTGGATAGGCCCAAAATTGGTGCGGTTTCGGACGGTCTAGATAGCGTCACCGCGCCAATCTAATCCATATGGGCTGTTTCCCATCCCCCATATTTACGATACATTAGTTATTACGAATTCTACCGCCGTGGGAATTCGCTTTTTATTCGAATAAATTTTTTAAACGCAGGCGTTCTTCACGAGGGGCCTCACACCCATAAGAATTTCAGGGAACGCCCAAGGAGGGATAAATGTATCGTGAGAGTTCTACCCTGAGCAATTTTGAAGATAACAACAAGGTTTTAGCAAAGAAAAACAAGATCGTGATGCTCGCCAAGGCGGACCTGCTCGCCGAATGCCTGACGCAAGCGATAGGTACGCGCTTTCAGGGCCATGAGGTCGTGAGCCTGTCGGAAGCCGACAGTCTGCTCGATGGCAATCTCGTCGATGTCGCACTGGTGATGCTTTACCGCATGCCGGCAAGCACTTTCCCGTCGATCATCAGAATGATCCATGAGTTCCACCCGAAGGCATCGATCGGAGTGGTGGTGGAGAATGCGGACGAGCTCGATACGTCGATCGCCGGCTTCGTCGATGAGGGGCTCATCCATGGCGTGCTGCCCCTGAATCTGCATCTCGACGTCTGCCTGACCGCCATCGATCTCCTGATGAAGGGCGGCGAGCATTTTCCGGCTGCGTTGCTCAGGCGTCTGGCACCGCGGGGATTTGCGGGAAACGGTTCTGCCGTTCAACGACCGTCGGTCGTCGAGGCGGTCGATACGGAGCGCAGGGGCGAGGGCGCCCGGGGCGTGCTGACGACGCGTGAGGTCCAGATCCTCGACCTGATCTGCATGGGCACGCAGAACAAGATCATTGCCGACCGGCTCGGGCTTTCGGAAAACACCGTCAAGGTCCACGTCCGCAACATCTACAAGAAGATGAACGTGCGCAACCGCACCGAAGCGGCGTCGCGCTATTTCCGGCACGAAGGCGACCTGACCGCGCCGCGGGCGCGCTGGCCGAACTGAGCTGGTCGAAAGAGCGAAACGAGCGTCGTGCCGCCCACCCGACCGGTGGGCGGCACGTTCCTGAAGGAACGGCTCCGCCTTACTCGGCTGCGGCCGGCGGCGTGTCGAGCGCGCCGCGCCGGATCTGGTCGGCCTCGATCGACTCGAACAGCGCCCGGAAATTGCCCTCGCCGAAGCCTTCGTCTCCCTTGCGTTGAATGAATTCGAAGAAGATCGGCCCGATGACGGTTTTCGAGAAGATCTGCAGGAGGATCTTCGTCATGCCGCCGTTCACCACGCCCTCGCCGTCGATCAGGATGCCGTGCTTCTTCATCCGCTCGATCGGCTCTTCATGGCCGTGGACGCGCTCTTGTGACATCTCGTAGTAAGTGTCCGGCGGGCCGGGCATGAATTTGAGCCCGTTTTCTGCCAGCTTGTCGGTCGCGTCGTAGATCGCCTCGGTACCGACCGCGATGTGCTGGATGCCCTCGCCCTTGTACTTCCTCAGATATTCCTCGATCTGGCTGGTGTCGTCCTTCGACTCGTTCAAGGGAATCCGGATCTTGCCGCAGGGCGAAGTGATCGCCCGGCTCAGGAGGCCGGTGATGCGGCCGTCAATGTCGAAGAAATGGATCTGCTTGAAGTTGAACAGCTCGCGGTAGAAGGCCCACCACTTGTCCATCTGGCCGCGATAGACGTTGTGGGTCAGGTGGTCGAGATAGTAGAAGCCGACGCCGGCCGGTTTCGGATTGCGGTCGCCCAACCATTCGAATTCGGCATCATAGGCGGAACCCTTATCGCCGTAGGTTTCCACGAAGTAGAGCAGCGAGCCGCCGATGCCGACGATTGCCGGCACGTCGAGGCTCTTGTCGCCGCCGGTATAGGGTTCGGCGCCCTTGGAGACCGCGTGCTCGAAGGCATGCTTCGCATCGACGACGCGCCAGGCCATCGACGGGGCGCAGGGCCCATGCTTGTCGACGAAGCGCATGGCATGCGAGCCGGGTTCGGCGTTCAGGATGTAGTTGATGTCTCCCTGCCGCCAGACGGTGATGTTCTTCGTCCTGTGCCTGGCGACCGGCGTGTAGCCCATGCGACGAAACAGTTCTTCCAGCTTTTCCGGCTCCGGATGGGCGAATTCGACGAACTCGAATCCATCGGTGCCGGCAGGGTTCTCCGCCGAAATTTCCGGGGGCGGGGCATCATGCGGGAACGGGCCCATCGAAATTCTCCTCTCATTCCTCCGAACTTTGTTGGAGTATGGCGCAGATCCGATGCATGATGCTTGTATTCTTGCGTGATTCTGTCAAACCGGTGCATGAATTGTGCGAGGGATGGCGTGGAGATGCATGAATGGAGCAGCTTGATGGATTCGATCTCAAAATTCTCGACGCATTGCAGCGCGACGGGCATCTGACCAACAACGAACTGTCCGAACGGATCGCACTGTCACCGTCGCAATGTTCCCGGCGGCGCTCGCGGCTCG
Source organism: Sinorhizobium fredii NGR234 (assembly GCF_000018545.1). Classification (NCBI taxonomy): domain Bacteria; kingdom Pseudomonadati; phylum Pseudomonadota; class Alphaproteobacteria; order Hyphomicrobiales; family Rhizobiaceae; genus Ensifer; species Ensifer fredii. The sequence continues at coordinate 3,147,408 of NC_012587.1, read as the reverse complement.
AAGCGGAAGGGTTCATCACCGGATATCAGGCGCAGATCGACCGGCAGAAGCTCGGGCTCGATCTGATGGTGGTCATCTCGGTCACGCTCGCCACCCACAACCGCGACAATGCCAAGCGGTTCGCCAAGCTGATCTCCGGTCTGCCGGAGGTGCTCGAGGCCTATGCGCTGACCGGCGAGATGGACTATCACCTGCGCGTCGTCACCCCCGACCTTGCCGGCCTTTCGCGCTTCGTCAACGACGTGCTGCTGCCGCATGACAGCGTCCAGCACGTGAAAACCTCGATCGTGCTGGAAACCCTGAAGAGCTTCGAAGGTCTGCCGATCCCGGAGCGGATGAAGGGATAATGATCACTCGGGGCGCCACTTCATTGCGCGTTCCACGGCTACCAGACCCCTGGAGAGCGCCTCCATGTTCTCTCCGCCAAGCATCGAAAGCAGCTCCGCCTGATAGCGGCTCGCGAGTTCCGTTAGCTCCCCATAGGCGTGCTGGCCCGCCGGCGTAAGCGCCAGGTGCTCGAACCGCCGGTCACGACCGTGCTCCTCGCGCTTTAGCCAGCGTCGCTGCTCGAGGCTGAAGACGGCGCGGCTTACTTTGGTCTTGTGCATCGACGAATGGGCGCCGATTTCGGTCGCCGTCATCGGGCTTGCCGAGCTGCCAAGGGCGGCCAGCGTTCGCCATTCGGGCCGGGTCAACTGGTAGCGCGCCCTGTACTGCGCGGCAAAGCGCAGCGCCACGAACTCTGCCGCCCGGTTCAGCCGGTAGGGGAGGAAGGCCTCCAACTCGAACGTCTCGGTCATACGCGCTTCCCGGTGTTGATAGTTACAAAATCAATAGTTACGCTTGTAACTAATATGCCGGACTGAAGAGGAGATGCAAGAATGTTGGGCAAAGCGGAAAAGCGAAGTGAAGCGTTGGCGGCCGAGGCGCTCGCCTACATGCCGGGCTTCGGCAACGACTTCGAGACCGAAAGCCTGCCCGGCGCCCTGCCGCAGGGACAGAACAGCCCGCAGAAATGCAATTATGGCCTCTATGCCGAACAGCTCTCCGGCTCGCCCTTCACGGCGCCGCGCGGCACCAACGAGCGTTCCTGGCTCTACCGAATCCGCCCGAGCGTTCGGCACACCGGGCGCTTCGCGAAGATCGACTACCCGCACTGGAAGACGGCCCCGCATATCGCCGAACACGCGCTGGCGCTCGGGCAATTGCGCTGGAACCCGCTGCCGGAGCCGACCGGAGAACTGAATTTCCTTCAGGGCATCCGGACGATGACGACGGCGGGAGATGTGCTGACCCAGGTCGGCATGGCGGCGCATGCCTATGTCTTCAATGCCGACATGGTCGACGACTATTTCTTCAATGCCGACGGCGAACTGCTGATCGTGCCGGAAATGGGCGCCCTCCAGGTCTTCACCGAGCTCGGCAAGATGGATGTTGCGCCGTCGGAAATCTGCCTCGTGCCGCGCGGCACGATGTTCAAGGTCGCCCGGCTCGGCGAGGAAAAGGCCTGGCGCGGCTATATCTGCGAGAATTACGGCGCCAAGTTCACGCTGCCGGATCGCGGCCCGATCGGCGCCAATTGCCTCGCCAATCCACGTGACTTCAAGACACCGGTTGCCGCCTTTGAGGACAAGGAGACGCCGTGCCGGGTGCAGGTGAAGTGGTGCGGATCATTTCACACGGTAGAAATCGGCCATTCGCCGCTCGACGTCGTCGCCTGGCACGGCAACTACGCGCCCTACAAATACGACCTGAAAACCTTCTCGCCGGTCGGCGCCATCCTGTTCGACCATCCGGATCCGTCGATCTTCACGGTCTTGACGGCGCCGTCGGGGGAGGAGGGGACCGCCAATGTCGATTTCGTCCTCTTCCCGCCGCGCTGGCTCGTTGCCGAGCACACCTTTCGGCCGCCCTGGTACCACCGCAACATCATGAGCGAGTTCATGGGGCTGATCCATGGGCGCTATGATGCGAAGGAGGAAGGCTTCGTGCCCGGCGGCATGAGCCTTCACAACATGATGCTGGCGCACGGTCCGGATACATCCGGCTTCGAAAAGGCGACGAATGGCGAGTTGAAACCGGTGAAGCTCGACAATACCATGGCCTTCATGTTCGAGACCCGTTTCCCACAGCAACTGACCCGCTTCGCCGCCGAACTGGAAACGCTGCAGGACGATTACATCGACTGCTGGGCCGGCCTCAGGAAGCGCTTTAACGGGACGCCGGAGGGTGATTGGTCTTGAGTGCACGACTTGTTCTGCTCGGCAGCAAGGGCGGCCCGGCGATCCGGCCAGGCGGCCCCTGGCCGACATCGTCACTGCTTGAGATCGCCGGCCGCACGATCGTGGTCGACTGCGGGCTCGGCGTCACCCGTGGGCTGACGGATGCCGGCGTGTCGCTGAAGTCGCTTGACCTGATCTTCGTCACCCACTTGCATTCGGACCACGTCCTGGAGCTCGGGCCGCTGATCCACACGGCCTGGACTGCGGGGCTCGCGCATCCCGTGTGTGTCTTCGGACCGGCCGGCACGCGAGCCTATTGGCAGGGCTTCCTTCAGTCGATGGCCTTCGACGTCGACATCCGCATCGTCGACGAGGGCAGGCCGGATCTTCGCCGGCTCGTCGAGGTGATCGAATTCTCCGACGGTCAGGTCGTCTCGGAGAATGGCCTCACCGTGTCGGCGCTGCGTGTCGACCATCCGCCGGTCACCGACTGCTTCGCCCTGCGCTTCGATCATGCGGCGGGCACCATCGTGTTCTCCTCGGACACGGCCTATTTCCCGCCGCTTGCCGATTTCGCGAGCGGCGCCGACATTCTCGTCCACGAAGCGATGCTCGCTGCAGGGGTCGACCGTCTGGTGGCGCGCACTGGAAATGGTGCGCGGCTGAAGGAACATCTCCTGGCGAGCCACACATTCGCCGAACAGGCGGGCACGATCGCGGCGGCCGCCGGCGTCGGCCGGCTCGTGTTGCATCATCTTATTCCAGCCGATGACCCGGAGGTCTCGCAGGCCGACTGGATCGCGGCGGCGCGCAAGAGCTGGCCGGGCGCCTTGACGATCGCTTCCGACGGCCTTGTTGTGGAGTTTGCGGGCGATTCGTCCGAGTAAAGGGAGGACTGCATGAAACTGGCGACGTTGAAAGACTCCACGCGTGACGGAAAGCTTGTGGTCGTTTCCCGCGATCTCACGCGCTGCTCGGAAGTCGGGCACATCGCCCGCACGCTGCAGACGGCGCTCGACGATTGGGCCCATGCGGGACCGCGGCTGGCGCGCGTCGCCGAGGGGATCGAGACCGGATCGCAGCCGACCATGCGTTTCCACGAACATGATGCTGCCTCGCCGCTGCCGCGCGCCTTTCACTGGGCGGACGGCTCGGCCTATGTCAATCATGTCGAGCTGGTCAGGAAGGCGCGCGACGCCGAGATGCCGGCGAGCTTCTGGACCGACCCGCTGATCTACCAGGGCGGCTCCGACAGTTTTGTGGGACCGCGCGACCCGATCCAGGTGGCCGACGAGGCCTGGGGGATCGACCTGGAGGGCGAGGTGGCGGTGATCGTCGACGACGTGCCGATGGGCGCCACTGTCGACGAGGCGCGCGAGGCGATCCGGCTCGTCATGCTCGTCAACGACGTTTCGCTGCGCGGACTTATCCCCGGGGAGCTCGCCAAGGGATTCGGTTTCTACCAGTCGAAACCGTCGTCCGCCTTTTCGCCGGTCGGGGTGACGCCCGACGAGCTGGGCGACGCCTGGGATGGCGGCAAAATGCACTTGCCGCTTCGAGTCGACCTCAATGGCAAACCCTTCGGCCGCGCCAATGCCGGGATCGATATGACTTTCGATTTTCCGCAGCTCATCGTCCATGCGGCCCGCACCCGGCCGCTTTCGGCCGGCACCATCATCGGCTCGGGCACGGTTTCGAACAAGCTCGACGGCGGACCGGGCAAGCCGGTTTCGGACGGCGGTGTCGGCTATTCCTGCATCGCCGAACTGCGCATGATCGAGACGATCGAAACGGGCGCGGCGAAAACGTCTTTCCTGAAATTCGGCGACGTCGTGCGGATCGAGATGAAGGACAAGACCGGCCATTCGATCTTTGGCGCCATCGAACAGAAGGTGGAGAGATACGAGCGCGGCTGATGACAGGGGATCGATCGGAGGCAGACGTGATGACGGAAACCGTCCTCTACGACTATTGGCGTTCGTCGGCGAGCTATCGGGTGCGGATCGCCCTCAATCTCGTCGGCGAAGGCTACCGCTCCGTCCCGGTCGATCTTCTCGCCAAGGCGCATCGCGCGCCCGAGCATCTCGCCCGCAATCCGCAGGGTCTGGTGCCGGTACTGGACATCGATGGCGAGCGCCTCACCCAGTCGCTCGCCATTGTCGAGTACCTTGCGGAAACAAGGCCGCAGGTCGGCTTCCTGCCTGCCGACGTGATCGGCCGACAGCGGGTGCGGGCGCTATCCTATGCCGTCGCCATGGACATCCATCCCATCTGCAATCTTGGCGTGGTCGCTCATGTGATGGCCGCCGCTCAGGACGGCGAGGCGGCGCGCCGGGCCTGGATGCAGAAGTTCATCGGCGAGGGATTTGCCGCGTTCGAGTCGCTGCTCGATCATCCCTCGACCGGGAGCTACTGTCACGCAGAGAGCCCAACCATGGCGGATATCTGCCTCGTGCCGCAGGTCTACAATGCGCGCCGCTGGGAGGTCGATCTTTCCGGTTGCCCTCGGATCGTCGCCATCGATGCGCGCTGCGCCGAGATCGACGGCTTTGCGCGGGCGCATCCCGACCGGGTGAGGCCGTAGACAGCGGATCACCGTTCCGCCCGTGTTCCGTTCCGTCCAGCCGATGTCGCGAATGGATCGGCAGGCCCGAGATCGTCACGCTAGTTTTTGCGTGACTGCCCCGGAGAAGAGGGCGCGGAAACACCTCAAGAACGAGAGACCCATCGATGAAAAGCTATGTGCTGACCGTCACCTGCAAATCCACCCGCGGCATCGTTGCTGCCGTGACCGGCTATCTCGCGGAGAAAGGCTGTTACATCAGCGATAGCTCGCAATTCGATGACCTTGAAACCGGGCTGTTCTTCATGCGGCTGACCTTCATCAGCCAGGAAGGCGCGAAGCTCGAGGAACTGCGCGAAGGCTTCGCTCCCGTGATCAAGCGCTTCGACATGGCGATGGATGTCCGCGATACCGAAGAGCGCACCAAGGTGCTGCTGATGGTGTCGCGTTTCGGCCATTGCCTGAACGACCTGCTCTACCGCTGGAAGATCGGCGCGCTGCCGATCGACATCGTCGGCGTCGTCTCCAACCACTTCGACTACCAGAAGGTCGTCGTCAACCACGACATTCCGTTCCACTGCATCAAGGTGACGAAGGAGAACAAGCCGAAGGCCGAAGCCCAGCTTTTGGACTTCGTCGAGCAGACCGGCGCCGAGCTGATCGTGCTGGCCCGCTACATGCAGGTGCTGTCGGATGCGCTCTGCAAGAAGATGTCGGGGCGGATCATCAACATCCACCACTCCTTCCTGCCGTCGTTCAAGGGCGCCAATCCCTACAAGCAGGCCTATGAGCGCGGCGTCAAGCTGATCGGCGCGACGGCGCACTACGTCACCGCCGACCTCGACGAGGGGCCGATCATCGAGCAGGACATCGCCCGCATCACCCATGCGCAGTCGGCCGAGGACTATGTGTCGATCGGCCGCGACGTCGAGAGCCAGGTGCTGGCCCGGGCCGTGCACGCCCATATCCACCACCGCTGCTTCATCAACGGCAACCGCGTCGTCGTCTTCCCGCCGAGCCCGGGCAGCTACGCGTCGGAGCGGATGGGTTAGTTCGTCGTCGCCACTTGCGCCTCGCGGCCCGCATTGCCTCGCCGGATCAGACGGTTATAGTCGCTATGGATCATGGGCATGGATGCAGATTCGCCCCTCACCCTAGCCCTCTCCCCGCTTGCGGGGAGAGGGGATTTGGGCGGCGCGGCTTGCCCCTTCTCCCCGCGAGCGGGGAGAAGGTCGCGGCAGCGGGATGAGGGGCTGAAACCGCTCATGCTGCTTGAAGCCGGTCATCGGCGCATGGGAGGACCAAGATGAGCAATCGGGACCCGGTGGTTATCGTTTCGGCGGCGCGTACGCCGATGGGCGCCTTTCAAGGCGGCCTAAAGGACCTGACGGCTCCGGAACTCGGGGCCATCGCATTAAAGGCGGCGCTCGATCGCGCCGGCCTCGATGCGGTCGATGAAGTGATGATGGGCAACGTCCTGCCCGCCGGCCTCGGGCAGAATCCGGCCCGGCAGGCGGCACTCGGCGCCGGCCTCGGGCAGCAGACGCCGTCGACGACGGTCTCGAAGGTCTGCGGTTCGGGCATGAAGGCGCTGATGCTCGGTCACGACGCGCTCATCTCCGGCAGCGCATCCGTCGTCGGCGTCGGAGGCATGGAGTCGATGACCAATGCCCCCTACCTGCTGCCGAAGGCGCGCGGCGGCTTCCGGCTCGGCCATGGCGAGGTCAAGGACCATATGTTCCTCGACGGGCTGGAGGACGCTTATTCCGGGCGTCTGATGGGCACCTATGCCGAGGACACCGCCCAGCATTATCAGTTCTCCCGCGCCGACCAGGATGCCTTCGCATTGCGGTCGCTCGAACGGGCGCTGAAGGCGGCGGAGGACAAATCCTTTGCCGACGAGATCGTGGCGATCACCGATGGTGGCAAACGCGGAACGGCCAACCTCGATCGCGACGAGCAGCCGACAAAGGCCGATCCCGCAAAGATCCCGAAGCTGAAGCCGGCCTTTCGCGACGGCGGCAGCGTCACGGCGGCCAACTCCTCGTCGATCTCCGATGGCGCCGCGGCGCTGGTTCTGATGCGGGCCAGCGAGGCGGAGAGGCGCGGGCTGACGCCGCTGGCGATCGTCGCCGGCCATGCCGGCCACGCCCAGGAGCCTGCCTGGTTCACCACCGCGCCGATCGGCGCCATCGACAAGCTGATCGAAAAACTCGGTTGGGAAAAGGGAAGCGTCGGTCTCTACGAGATCAACGAGGCCTTCGCCATCGTCGCCATGGCGGCGATCCGCGACCTCGGTCTTTCCGACGACATCGTCAATATCCACGGCGGCGCCTGTGCGCTTGGCCATCCGATCGGTGCTTCAGGCGCCCGCATCGTCGTCACGCTTCTCCATGCGATGCGCGCCAACGGCGTCAAGCGCGGCATCGCCTCGCTCTGCATCGGCGGCGGCGAGGCGACGGCAGTGGGGCTGGAGTTGATGGAATAGCAAGGGACTGTGGGAATCTTGCCCCTCACCCTATCCCTCTCGCCGCTTGCGGGGAGAGAGGACGAGGGCGTGCCTCGATCTGTCGTTTTGCCTGCACTGCGGTTCGATATTCCGAGCTGTGGCAGGGCTTCGAAAGAAGCGTGAGCGTGGATGAGCGGGAGCGGCACTGTCCCTTCGCCCCGCTTGCGGGGAGAAGGTGCCGGCAGGCGGATGAGGGGCAGGCCACCGTCCGCTCAGATATGCAGCGCGTGCCCCAGCCCCTTCAAGGCCGCTTCCTGGAAGGCCTCCGACTGCGTCGGATGGGCGTGGATCGTGCCGGCGATATCCTCGAGACGCGCACCCATTTCGATGGCGAGCGCAAAGGCGGAGGAAAGCTCGGAGACCGCATGCCCGACGGCGTGGATGCCGAGGACGAGGTGGTTGTCGGCGCGGGCGACGATGCGGACGAAGCCATCCTCGGCAAGCGTCGTCATGGCACGGCCGTTCGCCTGGAAGGGGAACTGGCCGATCTTGATCTCGATGCCGGCCGCGCGCGCCTCCTCCGGCGAGAGACCGGCGCTGACAATCTCCGGGTCAGTGAAGCAGACGGCCGGGATGCAGCGCTTGTCCCAGCTGCGCTTCTGGCCGGCGACGATCTCCGCGACCATCTCGCCCTGCGCCATGGCGCGATGGGCGAGCATCGGTTCGCCGGTGACATCGCCGATCGCATAGATGCCGCGCATCGAGGTGCGGCATTGGTCGTCGATGCGGATGAACTTGCCCGAACGGTCGAGATCGATCTCCTCCAGCCCCCAGCCCTCGACCACGGGCCGACGACCGACGGTGACCAGAACCTTCTCCGCCGCCACCTCGAAGGCGCGGCCGTTTTCCTCGGCAAGCAAGCCGCGCCGATCCGCCGACAGGCGCTTGGCTGCGGTGCGGGTGAAGACGTCGATGCCGAGTTCGCCGAGCCGCTTCATCACCGGCTTCGACAGGTCGGCGTCATATTGCGGCAGGATGCGGTCCATCGCTTCGAGCACGGTGACCTTCGAGCCGAGCTTGGCGAAGGCGGTGCCGAGTTCGAGGCCGATATAGCCGCCGCCGATGACGGCGAGCGTCTGCGGCACTTCCTTCAAAGCCAGCGCCTCGGTCGAGGAGATGACATTGTCGCCGAAAGGCAGGTCGGGAAGCTCGACCGGAGCCGAACCGGTGGCGATGACGATCGCTTCGGCGCGAATGCGCTGGACGCCGATTTCGGTTTCCACATCCACCGTCTTTCCGTCGACGAAGCGCGCTTGACCGATAACGGCCTTGACGCCGGCCTTCTTCAGAAGCCCTGTCACGCCGCTGTTCAGGCGGCCGACAATGCCGTCCTTCCAGGCGACCGTTCGCTCGAGGTCGATCGCCGGGGCCTCAAGCGAGAGGCCGAGCGGGCTTTTTCCGGAGGCGACGGCGCGCAGCTTGTGAAATTCCTCGGCCGCATGGATCAGCGCCTTCGAGGGGATGCAGCCGACATTGAGGCAGGTGCCGCCCGCCTTCGCCTTCTCGACGATCACGGTGTTGACGCCGAGTTGTCCGGCCCGGATGGCGCAGACATAGCCGCCGGGGCCGGCGCCGAGCACCAGGAGCTTGCAGGAAATTTCCTTCACGGCCTCACCCTTCAACGAAAATCAGCGCCGGCGTTTCGAGCAGCGTCTTCAGCCGCTGCACGAAGGTCGCCGCATCCCAGCCGTCGATGACGCGGTGGTCGAAGCTCGACGACAGGTTCATGATCTTGCGCGGCACGAATTGTGCCCCGTCCCAGACCGGGCGTGTGGCGATCTTGTTGACGCCGACGATCGCCACCTCCGGATGATTGATGACCGGCGTCGAGGCGATGCCGCCGAGCGCGCCGAGCGAAGAGATGGTGATCGTCGAGCCGATCAGTTCGTCGCGCGTCGCGGTGCCGGTGCGGGCCGCCTCGGCCAGCCGGTTCAGCTCCGCCGCGCAATCCCAGATCCGCCGCGCTTCCGCATGGCGGACGACCGGCACGGTCAGGCCGGCCGGCGTCTGGGTGGCGATGCCGATATGGACCGCGGCGTGGCGGTGGATGATGCCGGCATGATCGTCGAAGGTGGCGTTGACGCCCGGCTGTTCGACGACGGTCCTGACCAGCGCGCGCATCAGGAACGGCAGGATCGTCAGCTTCGGCTGGTCCGGCTTGCGGTCGCGGTTCATTGTCGCGCGCAAGTCCTCGAGCGCCGTCACGTCCACCTCCTCCACATAGGTGATGTGGGGGATCCTCGACGTCGAGAGCGACATCTTCTCGGCGATCCGCCGCCTGAGGCCGGCCATCTTGATTTCTTCGACCGCCGTCTTGCGGACCAAGCCGACCTGGGCCGGTGACGGTTCGGCGCCGCGGCTGATGAAGAGGTCGATGTCCTCATGGGTGATGCGGCCGGCTGGCCCCGTACCGGTCACCTGCCGAAGATCGACGCCGCTCTCCCGGGCGCGCAGCCTGATCGCCGGCGAAGCCAGCGGTTTCCTAGCAATGTCCTGAGCCTCGCGCGGCGGTGGCGCTTGCCGGGGCTCGGCCTTTTCAGGTTTGGGTGGCGCCTTGGCTGTCGGCGGCGCGGAGACGGCGACAGGCTCTTCCAGCACGGCGTCGGCAAGCGCTTCCGGAACGCTGTCCGGGGGCGGTTCGCCATCTTCGCCGGCGGTCTCGATCCGGACCAGCGGCGCCTTTACTGCGACCGTATCGCCGATCTCGGCGCCGAGCCAGAGTACCTTGCCGGTAACCGGCGAGGGGATCTCGACCGTCGCCTTGTCGGTCATGACGGCGGCGAGCACCATGTCTTCGCGCACCGGATCGCCCGGCTTGACATGCCACTCGACGAGCTCGGCCTCGGCGACCCCCTCGCCGACGTCAGGCATCTTGATGATGAATTCGCCCATAATCTAGGCCTCCATCGCTTCGGTAAGGGCGCGGCCGACACGCGCCGGGCCGGGGAAATAGTCCCATTCCTGGGCATGCGGGTAGGGCGTGTCCCAGCCGGTCACCCGGACGACCGGGGCTTCGAGGTGGTAGAAACAGTGCTCCTGGACGAGCGCGACGAGTTCACCCCCGAAGCCCGAGGTCAGCGTCGCCTCGTGCACGACGACGCAACGCCCGGTTTTCGTGACCGACTGCACGATCGTTTCGAGATCGAGCGGAAGGAGGCTGCGCAGGTCGATGACTTCCGCATCGATGCCGGTTTCCTCCGCGGCGGCGAGCGCCACATGCACCATCGTTCCATAGGCGATCACGGTTACCGCAGAACCCTTGCGGCGGATTTCCGCCTTGCCGATCGGGATCGAATAGTGCCCCTCCGGCACGTCGCCGAGCTCGTGCTTCGACCATGGCGTGACCGGGCGCTCGTGATGGCCGTCGAAGGGGCCGTTGTAGAGCCGTTTCGGCTCCAGGAACATCACCGGATCCGGATCCTCGATCGCCGAGATCAGCAGACCCTTGGCGTCATAGGGGTTCGACGGCACGATGACCTTCAGCCCGCAGACATGGGTGAACAGCGCTTCCGGGCTCTGGCTATGGGTCTGGCCGCCGAAGATGCCGCCGCCGGTCGGCATGCGCACCACGATCGGGCAGGTGAAGTCGCCGTTCGAGCGATAGCGGATGCGGGCCGCTTCTTGTGTGAGCTGGTCGTAGGCCGGATACATGTAATCGGCGAACTGGATCTCGACGCAGGGCTTCAGCCCATAGGCCGCCATGCCGATGGCGGTGCCGACGATGCCGGCTTCGCTGATCGGCGCATCGAAGCAGCGGGTCTTGCCGTATTTCGCCTGAAGCCCCTGGGTGCAGCGGAAGACGCCGCCGAAATAGCCGACATCCTCGCCGAAGACCACGACATCCTCGTCGCGCCCCATCGAGACGTCCATGGCGCTTCGCACCGCTTCGATCATTGTCATTCTGGCCATGTCAGTACCCTGCCTTTTGCCGCTGGCGGCGGATATGCGGCGGCATCTCGGCATAGACGCCCTCGAAAATGTCACGCACCGACGGCCTGCCGCCGGCATGCAGCGTGCCGTGGCTTTCGGCTTCCTTCTGCGCCTGGATGACCTGATCCATGATCTCCGCCTCCGCCTGGGCATGCCGCTCGTCCGACCAGACGCCGCGCAGGATCAGGTGCTTCTTCAGCCTGAGCACCGGGTCGCCGAGCGGCCAGGCCTCCGATTCCGTCTTCGGCCGGTAGGCACTCGGATCGTCGGAGGTCGAATGGGCGCCGACACGATAGGTCACATATTCGATCAGCGTCGGGCCGAGATTGCGCCGCGCCCGTTCGGCCGCCCAGCGGGCGACCGCGTAGACGGCGAGATAGTCGTTGCCGTCGACGCGCAGCGCCGGAATGCCGAAGCCGAGGCCGCGGGCCGCGAAGGTTCCGGAGCCGCCGCGGGCGATGCCCTGGAAGGTCGAGATCGCCCACTGGTTGTTGACGATGTTGAGGATGACCGGCGCCTTGTAGGTGGAGGCGAAAACCAGCGACGAATGGAAATCCGACTCGGCCGTCGAACCGTCGCCGATCCAGCCGGCGGCGATCCGCGTGTCGTTCTTGATGGCCGAGGCCATCGCCCAGCCGACCGCCTGGACATATTGCGTGGCGAGATTGCCGGAAATGGTGAAGAAGCCGTGCTCCTTGGAGGTGTACATGACCGGCAACTGCCGGCCGTGACAGGGATCCAGCTCGTTCGAGAAGATCTGGTTCATCATGTCGACCATCGGATAGTCGTCGGCGATCAGCAGCCCGGCCTGGCGATAGGTCGGGAAATTCATGTCGCCCCTGCGAAGCGCTCTTCTGAAGGCGCAGCTCACCGCCTCCTCGCCAAGATGCTGCATGTAGAAGGATGTCTTGCCCTGACGCTGGGCCATCAGCATGCGGGCGTCGAAGGCTCTGAGCAGCATCATGTGCCGAAGACCGGTCAGCAATTCCTCGTCCGAGAGAAGCCCGGCCCAGGGACCGACAGCCTCACCCTCGCGGTTCAGCACCCGAATGATCGAGTAGGCAAGATCGCGGATCGCTTCCGGTTCCACGTCGACCTCCGGCCGCGGCACGGAACCGGCCTTCGGAATCTTGACGTTGGAGAAATCGGGCTGATCGCCGGGCCGGACGGCCGGTTCGGGGACATGCAGACTCAGTCGGCTGAATTCATCCATGCAGGTACCGGCCTCCCTTCCGGATTGCGCGTCGCATCCTCGTCAACTGCTGAGCGAAGAGCCGTGCAGTGGTGCGACGTCGATGACGACGGCAATGGCCCGCGGGCGCACCTTACGCCCCGGGCCGACAAGGCCGTCGACAACCCTCGTTCTCCCAAAGGGTTATGGCCACAGACTGCCACGACTTCCGGGTTTGATGAAGGGTTTTCGGCGGCGAGATCGGCGTTCGGACGAAGAAAGACAGATTCGTGCCGGCCCCTGCGTCCGGCCGATCGCGGAGCTGTGGCGGCGCCTCGGCGGTACGCAATTTTCTTTCGCGACGCCTCCAGGAAAGCGGACTGAAAGCGCTGTCAGACGAGCGGAGCGATCGTGATCGGCGTGCCGTCCGAGAACCGCGACAGGCGAAATTCGGTGGGATCGACGATCGGCCTGTCGCCGGTGACAAGGTCGGCCACCAGATGTCCTGTACCCGGCCCGGCCTGCCGCAAAGGCCCGCGTCCAGTCTGTCTTTTTTCGATAAAAATACGAACTCTCGGCTTGACAGCCTGACAGGCTTCGATGTCTGTTGGAAGCGGAGATGCGTGGTCGCCAAGGCATGAACGCAAACCAATCCTTTCGATCTCGAAGAGGCAGACAATGAGCGGACTTCTTGCAGGCAAGCGCGCGGTGATCACTGCTGCGGCACAGGGTATCGGCCGGGCGGCGGCGGAGGCGTTCAGCCGGGAAGGGGCATCTGTCATTGCGACCGACGTCAACGAGGACAAACTCGCCGAACTCGCAGCCACCGGAATCGAAGTGGCGAAACTCGATGTTCTGAGTGACGCGGCGATCGCCGAGTTTGCGGCGCGCATCGGCCCGGTCGACGTCCTCTTCAACTGCGCCGGTTTCGTCCATGCCGGCACAATCCTGGAGACGAGCGAGAAGGACTACGACTTCGCTTTCGATCTCAACGTCAAATCGATGTTCCGGATGATCCGCGCCGTCCTGCCGGGCATGCTCGAAAAGGGTGGCGGCTCGATCATCAACATGTCTTCGGTCGCCGGTGTGCCGATGGGCGTGCCGAACCGCTTCGTCTACTCCGCCAGCAAGGCGGCGGTCATCGGCCTGACCAAGTCGGTGGCGCTCGATTACATCGGCAAGGGCATCCGCTGCAATGCGATTGCGCCGGGCACTGTGCAATCGCCATCACTTGAGGAGCGGATGCGGGCGCAGGGCAATTACGAGGAGGCGCGTGCCGCCTTCATCGCCCGCCAGCCGATGGGCCGGCTCGGCACGCCCGAGGAGATCGCCGCACTTGCCGTCTATCTCGCCAGCGACGTCTCGGGCTATACGACCGGCCAAGTACATGTCGTCGACGGCGGCATGAGCTTGTAGGCGCGGGCCTTTTCGAGCTGCGCCTGCGCCTCTATGCTCCGGCCATGCCCAAAGCCGATAACACGCTTCGCCCCGTCCTGCGCATCGATTTCCCGCCCGAGGATCGCCTCGGGCGCGGCAAGATCATGCTGCTCGAACTGATCCGCGAAACGGGGTCGATCTCGGCGGCCGGCCGCGCCATGGACATGTCCTACCGGCGCGCCTGGCTGCTGGTCGATGCGCTCAATCGGATGTTCCAGGAGGCCGCGGTCGAGTCGCAGCGCGGCGGCAGGCAAGGTGGCGGCGCCGCGCTCACCGAATTCGGCGAGGCGCTGATCGAGCGCTTCAGGGGGATGGAAACGAAGGCCCGCGCCGCGATCGCCGACGACCTCGACTGGCTCGAGGCGGCCCGTGCAGATGTCACCCCTCCCCAACCCCTCCCCACAAGGGGGAGGGGCTAAGAGCGTGCGGCGATGGCCCGCGCTATTTCCGACCCTTGTGCCTGATGAAAAGGATCAAGATGGCGCGAGCCGGGAGCGGCGGGTTAAGTCCCTCCCCCTTGTGGGGAGGGGTTGGGGAGGGGCAAGTCCCTCAAGGGTAATGCCGTGCGATTTCATCCCGAAGATCATCCCGATCTAGTAATCCAGTGCCACGGTCTTGATGATGGCGTGAACGGGCTTGCCCGGCTCAAGCCCGAGCGTGTCGCGCGAGAGGGCGGTGATGCGAGCGACGATGATAGTGCCGCCGCAGTCGACGCGCACATCGACGCTGCCCTCCTGGGTCCTTGAAAGATCGACGATCGTTCCCGGAAGGACGTTGAGGGCGCTGATCCCTTCCGGCTTCGTCGTGGCAAGCATCACGTCACGTCCGGCTATGTAGACACGGAGCCGCTGGCCCGGTGCCGTGACGAGATGCGGTATGCGGATCAGGCATCCTCCCGCCCGCAACACCGTCAGCCTATGCGCGACGTCATGGCTGTCGACCACGCCGTCGATCAGGGCGCCGGTCTCCCGCCGCTCGACCGCGTCCGTCGGCCGGCTGAGAATGGCGGCGGCCGTGCCGGATGCCTTGACCCGGCCGTTTTCGACCACCACGACACGCTCTGCCAGCCGCGCCACCTCCGCGACGGAATGACTGACATAGACGATCGGTATTTTGGTCTCGTCGCGAAGCCGCTCCAGATAGGGGAGGATCTCCGCCTTTCTCGCCTCGTCGAGCGCGGCAAGCGGCTCGTCCATCAGCAGCAGCCGCGGCGCCGCAAGCAGCGCGCGGCCGACCGCGACGCGCTGGCGCTCACCGCCGGAGAGTGTTGAAGGGCGCCGTTCGAGCAGATCCCCGATGCCGAGCATGTCGACGACCTTGGCGAACTCGGAGGCGGACTTGCCTGCATTGGCGAACCAGCGGCCGTAGGCGAGATTCCTGCGGACACTCAGATGCGGAAAGAGCCGGGCCTCCTGGAAGACATAGCCGAAGCGGCGGCGATGCACCGGGGTGAAGAGCCGCTTCTCGCTATCAGCGATGACGTCTCCATCGAGCAGGATGCGGCCGGCATCGGGCCTCAGGAGTCCGGCGATAATGTTGATCAGCGAGGTCTTTCCGGAGCCCGAACGGCCGAAAAGCGCCGTGACGCCGCCCTCCGACCGGAACGCGGCGTCGATCGCGAAGGAGCCGATCCGGTGGCGCGCTTCGACCTCGAGGCTCATGCGGCGACCGTCCGTCGCGCCGCGGCGGCGGCAAAGACTTCCGACAACATCAACGCCGCCATCGAGATGACGATCGAGATGATGGCGAGCCGCATGGCGCCCGCGTCGCCGCCCGGAACCTGGGTAAAGCTGTAAATCGCCGCGGATAGCGTCTGGGTCTCGCCCGGGATATTCGAGACGAAGGTGATCGTCGCGCCGAATTCGCCCATCGCTTTGGCGAAGGAAAGGATCATGCCAGCGACGATGCCGGGCAGGATCAGCGGCAGGGTCACGGTCAGGAAGACCCAGGAAGGACTTGCGCCGAGCGTTGCGGCGGCATCTTCCAGCTTGCGGTCGACCGCTTCGATCGACAGCCGGATGCTGCGAACCATCAGCGGAAAGCCCATGACGGCGCAGGCGAGTGCGGCGCCCGTCCAGCGGAAGGAAAAGACGAGCCCGAAGTTGTCGGCGAGAAAAGCGCCGATCGGACCGCGGCGCCCGAACAGGATGAGCAGTACGAAGCCGGTGACCACCGGCGGCAGGATCAGCGGCATGTGGACGAAGCCGTTCAGCACCGACTTGCCCCAGAAGCGCCCGCGCGCAAGCGCCATGGCGGCGGGAAGTGCAAATGGCAGGCTCGAAAACATCGCGACCGTCGCGACGCGCAGACTCAACCGGACGGCCGTCCATTCCGCGTCGCTCAGGGCCATCCAGTCCAAGGTCGTGCTCCCCGCATTACAGAAGGTTGCGTCGTGCATTGTTGGATGCACGACGCGCACAAGTTCTGCCCGGTCGACGCCCGGTGGCGCAAGCCCTATTCGAGGACGATGAAGCCTTGTGTTTCGAAAAGCGCCGCGGCCTTCGGCGACTTGACGAATTCGAGATAGGCGGCGGCGTCCGGGTTCTTGCTGTCGGCGGCGATCGCGATCGGGTAGATGATCGGCGGATGGCTGTCTTCGGGGAAGGTGCCGACCACCTTCACGCCCGGGTCGGCCGCCGCATCCGTCTTGTAGACGATGCCATAGGGCGCCTCGCCGCGTGAAACGAGAAGGAGGGCGGCGCGTACGCTTTCGGCTCCGGCGACCTTCTCGGCGACCGTCGGCCAGATGCCGAGCTTTTCGAGCGCCGCCTTGCCGTATTTGCCGGCGGGGACGGAATCAACCGCGCCCATCGCCAGGCGGCCGTCGCCGAGCAGGGCGGCGAGGTCGAGGCCCGGCTTGATATCGACAGACCCCGCGTCGGCCTTGGCTGAAACGAGAACGATGCGATTGCCGAGCAGGTTGGAGCGCGTATCGGCCTTGATCAGCTTCCTTTCGGCAAGGTAGTCCATCCAGGCGAGATCGGCCGAGATGAAGATATCGGCAGGCGCGCCCTGTTCGATCTGTTTTGCCAGCGCCGAGCTTGCCGCGTAGGAGGCGGTCGTCTCCTTGCCGGTTTCCTCTTTCCATTTGGTGTTGATCGCGTCGAGTGCGTTCTTCAGGCTCGCAGCGGCGAAGACCGTTACTTTCTCCTCCGCCTGAGCCGGGGCGAATGCCGCGCCGGCCAAAGCCATGCCGAGCGCCAGCGCCAGACCGGTAAGCCCCAAACCCTTCAGCCACTCTCTCCGTCCCTTGAACATACCTGTCTCCATCTCTTTCGTAATGTTCTTCAGAATATACGGTTCGCCGTTCTCGTTAGCGCTATATCCGCAGAAATACAATGCTCCCCGAGTGCGGTAATCAAAGCGGTGAACTGAAGGGCCAAATACGGCGCGGGTGCTTGCGATGGACGCGCACGGGTCTAAATTCCGAGACGGAACGACGCGAGGTGAATCCATGGATGCGACGATCAGGCTGGAGGAGAGCTGGAAAGCCGTGCTGACGCCGGAATTCCGGCACGGCTACATGGTCGACTTGAAGCGCTTTCTTCTGGACGAGAAGCAACAGGGCCGGCAGATCTATCCGAAGGGCAGTGAGTATTTCCGGGCGCTCGATCTGACGCCGCTCGAAAAGGTCCGGGTCGTCATCCTCGGCCAGGATCCCTATCATGGCGACGGCCAGGCGCACGGGCTTTGCTTCAGCGTGCAGCCGGGCGTGCGCACCCCGCCGTCGCTTGTCAACATCTACAAGGAGCTTCGCGATGACCTCGGCATTCCGCCGGCCCGCCACGGCTTCCTCGAAAGCTGGGCACGCCAGGGGGTGCTGCTCCTGAACAGCGTGCTGACCGTCGAGCGGGGCCGGGCGGCCTCGCACCAGGGCAAGGGTTGGGAGCGTTTTACCGACGCAGTCATCCGCGCCGTCAACGAGCAGGCGCAGCCAGTCGTCTTCATGCTCTGGGGCTCCTACGCGCAGAAGAAGGCGGCCTTTGTCGATCGCTCCCGGCATCTGGTGCTGACCGCGCCGCATCCGTCGCCGCTCTCGGCCCATTCCGGCTTCCTCGGCTGCAGGCATTTCTCCAAGGCCAATGCCTTCCTGGAGTCGAAGAGGCTCGATCCGATCGATTGGCGGCTGCCGGACGATCCGCCTCTCGCCGTCGATCGGCAGGCTGCGTCCGCCTGTTGACGCCGTCGTTGCGCCTCCTGTCGTGTACGGACCTTGCGCTGCGGGTCCCGATCCGCCAAAGCATGGTGTCTAAAGCGCGTTGCACTCGAACATGCGACGCGCTTTAGGGTTTTTTGTGCATGTCGGTGCCCCAAAACCACTGCACACTTTTGGGGCGACATGCACTGCGCGCAGACGGGAGAGACGGCATGCGGCATATCCTGATCATCGGTATCGGGGCGGGCAACCCGGAGCATATCACGGTTCAGGCGATCAATGCGCTGAACCGGGCCGATGTGCTCTTCATCCCGACCAAGGGAGCGAAGAAGACCGAGCTTGCCGAAGTGCGCCGCGATATCTGCGCCCGCTATGTGTCGCGGGATGACAGCCGCACGGTCGAGTTCGCCGTGCCGGTCCGCCGCACCGAGGAGCGCAGCTACGTTCAAAGCGTCGATGATTGGCATGCCAGCATCGCCGCCACTTACGAGGCGCTGCTTTCGGACGAGCTTGCGGAAGGACAGACCGGCGCGTTCCTCGTGTGGGGCGATCCGATGCTCTATGACAGCACGATCCGCATCGTCGAAAGGGTCCGCGCACGGGGCAGTGTAGCGGTCGACTTCGAAGTCATCCCCGGCATCACCAGCCTCCAGGCGCTCTGCGCCAGCCATCGCATCCCGCTCAATCTTGTCGGAAAGCCCGTCGAGATCACCACCGGCCGCCGGCTGGCCGAGACCTTTCCGCACAGGAGCGAGACGGCCGTCGTCATGCTCGACGGCGAACAGGCCTTCCAGAAGATCGACGATCCCGAAGCCGAGATTTTCTGGGGCGCCTATCTCGGCACGCCGGACGAGATCGCCATTTCAGGGCGCCTCGCCGATGTGAAGGAAGACATCCTGAGGGCGCGGGCGGCGGCGCGCGAGCGGATGGGATGGATCATGGACATCTATCTTCTGCGCAAGGGGGCCGATTTCGACGAGTAGCCGCCGCTTGCCTGGGCTTTGATCTCTCTCAAGGAAGGCGGCTGTGATATAGGCTCTATCACAGATGCGGAGTGTGAGGCCGCGATGTGTCCCGAGGATATTGGAAGACGATGACGAGCTGCGCTGCGCCCAAGTCACAAACGGAGCCCGGCCAATCGATGCGCCGCGGCGCCTGTCCGTCGCTCGCCGCGCCGATGCGGACCGGAGACGGTCTGCTCGTGCGGCTGCGTCCGGCGACCGATGGTCTGAGGCCCGCCGAACTTCGTGCGCTGGCCGAAGCGGCGGCGGCCTGCGGCAGCGGCATCATCGAAGTAACTGCTCGGGGCAACCTGCAGATCCGCGGGCTGACCGCATCGAGCGTGCCGGCCCTTGCCGCCGCGATCGGCGAGGCGGGAATTGCCGTTGCCGATGGCGTGGCGATCGAAACGCCGCCGCTTGCCGGATTTGATGCGAGCGAAATCGCCGATCCTCGGCCGCTGGCCGCGGCGCTGCGCGCCGCGATTGCCGATCGGCGCCCTGCACTTGCGCTCGCGCCGAAATTGTCGATCGTTATCGATGGGTGTGGCCGCTTCCACCTGCGGGATAGTTCGGCTGACCTGCGTATTGAAGCGTTGAACCGCGAGGATTGCCTACGCTGGCTGTTGTCGCTCGGCGGCACGGCGCGTCCGGAACGGCCCGTTGCGCTCCTGGAGACGGAACGGGTTGTCCCCGCGGTGATGGAAATTCTCACGGAACTCGATGCCCTCGGCGCGGTCGCGCGCGGCCGCGACCTCGATGCGGATCGCATCCGGCAGCACTTCTCCGCTGATATTGGCGCCCTCCCGGCGACGGACCGCGGCGCCCCGCCGTTCTTGCCGGCGGGCATTCACGGTTTCGGCGACGGGCGCATCGTGCTCGGTATCGCTCTTGCTTTTGCGCAGACCGACAGTGCCGACCTCATTGCCTTTCTGCACTGCGCCGAGGAACTGGGCGCGACGGAAATTCGCCTCGCGCCGCGCCATGGCATTCTTGTCCTCGGCCTGTCGAGCGAGGCGGCCGCTGTCGTGCAGCGGCTCGCACTTTCCCATGGCTTCCTGGTCACCCCCAATGACCCACGCAATCATATCGCGACCTGCGCCGGCCTTGCCTGCGCCTCGGCGTTGATGGACACCAAGGCGGCGGCCAGGCTAATGGTCGACGTCGGCGCCGAGCTTCTCGACGGCTCGCTCGCAATTCACCTGTCGGGCTGTTCCAAGGGATGCGCGAGACCCAGGGCATCTGCGCTGACGCTCGTCGGTGCGCCATCAGGATATGCGCTTGTCGTAAATGGTACTGCTTCCGTCGCGCCGAGCGCCTACAGGGATGAAAACGGAATAAGAACCGCATTGGCCGGCCTCAACGCGCTGGTGCGAGAAAACAAAGACGCTGGCGAATCGGCGCTCTCCTGTCTTACACGGCTCGGGACCGCACGCATCGTCGTCGCGTTTGAACAGGGATAGAAATGCCTGATTACGATTATATCCGCGATGGCAACGCCATCTACGAGCGTTCCTTCGCGATCATCCGCGCCGAAGCCGACCTTTCCGGCTTCTCGGAGGAAGAGGCCGACCTTGCGGTGCGCATGGTGCATGCCTGCGGTTCCGTCGAGGCGGCGCGCCAGTTCGTCTTCTCTTCCGATTTCGTCTCCGCCGCACGCGATGCGCTGAAGAACGGCGCACCGATCTTCTGCGATGCAGAAATGGTCGCCCATGGCGTCACCCGGGCGCGGCTGCCGGCCGGCAACGAGGTGATCTGCACGCTCCGCGATCCGCGCACGGCGGAGATCGCGGCCGAGATCGGCAATACGCGCTCGGCGGCGGCACTGAAACTCTGGGGCGAGCGGATGGCGGGCTCGGTCGTCGCCATCGGCAATGCACCGACGGCGCTGTTCTATCTTCTTGAAATGCTGCGTGACGGTGCCCCGAAGCCGGCGGCGATCCTCGGCATGCCGGTCGGCTTCGTCGGCGCAGCGGAATCGAAGGATGCGCTTGCCGAGAATTCCTACGGCGTTCCCTTCGCGATCGTCCGCGGCCGGCTTGGCGGCAGTGCGATGACGGCGGCGGCGCTGAACTCGCTGGCGAGGCCGGGCCTGTGAGGGGGCCGGGCAGACTGATCGGCGTCGGTACCGGCCCCGGCGACCCCGAGCTCTTGACCGTCAAGGCGGTGCGGGCGCTCGGCGAGGCGGACGTCGTCGCCTATTTCGCCAAGGCGGGTCGCAGCGGCAACGGCCGCGCCGTCGTCGAACACCTTCTGAAGTCCGATCTTGTCGAACTGCCGCTCTACTATCCGGTGACGACGGAAATCGACAAGGACGACGAAGCCTATAAGCGGCAGATCACCGATTTCTACGACGCCTCCGCAGAAGCGGTCGCGCTGCATCTCAAGGCCGGTCGGACCGTCGCCGTGCTGAGCGAGGGCGACCCGCTGTTCTACGGCTCCTATATGCATCTGCATGTGCGGCTCGCGGGCCGTTTCCCGGCCGAAGTCATTCCCGGCATCACGGCGATGTCCGGCTGCTGGTCGGCTGCCGGCCTGCCGCTGGTGCAGGGCGACGACGTGCTTTCGGTCCTTCCGGGCACGATGGGCGAAGCCGAATTGCAGCGCCGGCTCGCCGATACCGAAGCGGCGGTGATCATGAAGGTCGGCCGCAACCTGCCGAAAATCCGCCGCGCCCTTGCGACGGCTGGCAAACTCGATGCAGCGGTCTATGTCGAGCGCGGCACGATGAAGAACGCGGCGATGATCCCGCTCGGCCAGAAGCCGGACGACGCGGCGCCCTATTTCTCGCTGGTGCTCGTTCCCGGCTGGAAGGACAGACCCGTCTGGAAAGATGAGCCCGGCGCAAAGGACAGATCATGACCGGAAAGCTCTTCATCGTCGGTACCGGCCCCGGCAATCCGGCCCAGATGACGCCGGAAGCGCAGGATGCGATCGCGGTTGCGACCGAATTCTTCGGCTATGGCCCTTACCTCGACCGCCTGCACCTGCGGGCTGACCAACATCGGATCGCCTCCGACAACCGCGAGGAACTGGACCGCGCGCAAGCGGCACTGACACGCGCCAGCGCCGGCGTCGATGTCTGCGTGGTCTCCGGCGGCGACCCGGGCATTTTCGCGATGGCGGCGGCCGTCTGCGAGGCCATCGACAAGGGACCGGAGGCGTGGCGGCAGGTGGATCTCACGATCACGCCGGGCGTCACGGCGATGCTCGCTGTGGCGGCACGCATCGGTGCGCCACTCGGCCACGATTTCTGCGCCATGTCGCTGTCCGATAACCTGAAGCCGTGGGACTTGATCACCAAGCGGGTGCGGCTCGCGGCCGAGGCGGGATTGGTCATCGCGCTCTATAACCCGATCAGCAAGGCGCGTCCCTGGCAGCTCGGCGAAGCCTTCGAGGTGCTGCGCCAGGTGCTGCCGGCTCGCGTGCCGGTGATCTTCGGCCGCGCCGCCGGTCGCCCGGACGAGCGCATTGCCGTCATGCCGCTCGGCGAAGCCGATCCCGAGCGCGCCGATATGGCGACCTGCGTGATCATCGGCTCGCCGGAGACGCGGATCGTCGCCCGCGACGGCAAACCCGATCTCGTCTACACGCCACGATCCTTCACCGGGGACAGCCATTGATGGATGCGTTCGAGCGCCTCGTCACAGTCGCAGACCGTCGGCACATCGGCGGGCTCGTGGCGCTCGACCATCACGACCTGGAGCCCAAGCCTCCGGGCCGCGGCGATCTTGCCATAGGTGGCGGTGCCGCCGCTGTTCTTGGCGACGATGACATCGATTGCCTGTTCGCCGAGCAGTTCGAGCTCGTCCGCCTCGGCGAAAGGGCCGTGCGCGAGAATAGCTTTGGCGTCGGGCAGGTTCAGCGGCGGCGTTACGGGATCGACGCTGCGCACCACATAGCTGTGCTGCGGCGCCTTCTCGAAGTGGAAGGCCTCCTGGCGGCCGATCGCCAGGAAGACGCGGCGCGGCGCCGCGCCGAGGGCGGACACCGCCTCGGCCACGCTCGCGACGCGCGTCCAGCGATCGCCCGGCTGGGCGTCCCAGGCGGGCCGGCGCAGCGCGAAGAGCGGCGTTCCGCTCGCCGCCGCAGCGGCTGCCGCGTTGTGGGAAATCCGCGCCGCAAAGGGATGGGTCGCATCGACGAGCAGGGAAATGCTCTCGCGCTTCAGGAAGACGGCAAGCCCTTCGGCGCCACCGAAGCCGCCGACGCGGGTCGGCAACGGCTGCGGCCGCGGATCGGCGGTGCGGCCGGCGAGCGAGATCGCCGCGTCGTAGCGCCGATCGGCCGCCAGCCTCTCGGCAAGCTGCCGCGCCTCGGTCGTGCCGCCGAGGATCAGGATGCGAGGTCTGCCCGTGGCTGACATGTCGAATAGCGTCTCGGCCATGGTCGCTCCCTGGTTGACCGTCATCGGTATCGGGGAGGATGGTGTAGCCGGTCTCGGCGACGAGGCCAAGCGGCTGATTGCGGCAGCCCCCGTCGTCTTCGGCGGCGTCCGCCATCTTGAGCTCGCGGCATCCCTGATCCACGGCGAGAGCGAGGCCTGGCAGAGCCCTTTCGAAAAGTCGGTTGAGGCGATCGTTTCAAGGCGAGGGAGCCCCGTCGTGGTGCTCGCCTCCGGCGACCCTTTCCTCTACGGCGTCGGCGCCACGCTGGCGCGCCGTATCGATGCCAGCGAAATCCGCACGATCCCGGCGCCTTCGGCCTTCAGCCTCGCAGCGTCGCGGCTCGGTTGGGCGCTGCAGGAGCTGGCAACCGTCTCGCTGCATGGCCGCCCGCTCGATCTCATCCGGCCGCACTTGCAGCCGGGCGCCCGCATTCTGGCGCTGACCTCGGACGAGAACGGCCCGAATGCGCTCGCCGGACTGCTTGGCGAATGCGGCTTCGGTCAGTCCCGGCTTACCGTCCTCGAAGCCCTCGGCGGGGAACGCGAGCGCGTTTCCCGGCACCTTGCTTCGAGCTTCACACTGGAAAAGGTCAACGCCTTGAACCTCTGCGCCGTCGAGGTCGTCGCGGATGGCAGTGCCCGCGTCCTGTCTCTTGCCGGCGGCCGCGACGATTCACTCTTCGAGCATGACGGCCAGATCACCAAGCGCGAGGTGCGGGCGCTGACGCTATCGGCGCTGGCGCCGCGCAAGGGCGAGCTTCTCTGGGACATCGGCGCCGGCTCCGGCTCGATCGCCATCGAATGGATGCTGGCGGATCCGGCAATGCGGGCGATCGCCGTCGAAGCTTCGCCCGAGCGGGCGGCACGGATCGGCCGCAATGCGGCGCGTTTCGGGGTCCCGGGATTGTCCGTCGTCGAAGGCCAGGCGCCGGACGCGCTTCGCGGGCTGGCCCGCCCGGACGTGATCTTCATCGGTGGCGGCGGCAGTGAAACCGGCGTCATGGAGGCGGCAGTCGCCGCACTTCCCGCCGGCGGTAGGCTTGTCGCCAATGCCGTCACGACGGAAATGGAAGCGGTGCTTATTGCCCATCACGCCCGGCTCGGCGGTTCGCTCGTCCGCATCGACATCGCCCGCGCCGCTCCCGTTGGCACCATGACGGGCTGGCGACCGGCGATGCCGGTGACGCAATGGTCCTGGGTCAAGGCCTGAGATTTTTAGAGGATAGATCATGACGGTTCATTTCATCGGCGCAGGCCCGGGCGCGGCAGACCTTATCACGGTCAGGGGCAGGGATCTGATCGGCCGCTGCCCGGTCTGCCTCTATGCCGGGTCGATCGTCTCGCCGGAGCTTTTGCAATATTGCCCGCCCGGTGCCCGCATCGTCGATACGGCGCCGATGTCGCTCGACGAGATCGAGGCGGAATATCTGCGCGCGGCCGAAGCCGGCGAGGATGTCGCGCGACTGCATTCCGGCGACCTTTCGGTCTGGAGTGCCGTTGCCGAGCAGATCCGCCGTCTGGAGAAGCACGGTATCGACTACACGATGACGCCCGGCGTGCCGGCCTTCGCCGCCGCCGCGGCGACGCTCGGCCGCGAATTGACCATTCCGACCGTGGCGCAAAGCCTTGTGTTGACCCGCGTTTCGGGCCGCGCATCGCCGATGCCGAACAGCGAAACACTGGCCGCCTTCGGCGCAACCCGGTCGACGCTGGCGATCCACCTCGCGATTCACGCGCTCGACCGCGTCGTCGAGGAACTGACGCCGCTCTACGGCGCCGATTGCCCGGTGGCGATCGTCGTCAAGGCCTCCTGGCCGGACGAACGCGTCCTGCGCGGCACGCTCGGCGATATCGCCTCAAAGGTCGCGGCCGAACCGATCGAGCGTACGGCTCTGATCTTCGTCGGACCGGGGCTGGAAGCGTCGGACTTCCGGGAGAGCTCCCTTTACGATCCGGCCTATCAGCGGCGCTTTCGCGGCCGGGATTAGCCCGCTTCTCTCACCGCCTTTAGCGCCGGTGGCGCAACTCGGCCCGCCGGGACGCCTGTTTGGCGCTCCGGCTTCGAAGACGAACGGAGTCGGCGCCACTGTGAGCGGCGGGTCTGGGTTCGGCGATGTCTCCTGTTCTGGTTGCGGAAGGGTTTCAGGCCGGCGGCATCAGCGGGCCGCGGCACGTATTCGGGCGTGTGCCAGTGCAAATTCGTCGGCATAGGGACAGGCGGATGCCATCGCGATTTTGATGCGACGCACCGAGACGCGGACCTGGGCGCCGATCTTTAACAGCTTCAGCCGGATGGTGCCGCAGGTCGCCTCGGCGAGCCGCGTATGGGCAAGGCCAAGGCGGCGCAGGGCGCAGATCAGCACGTAGGCCAACGAGGCGAACCAGAGGCGCAGTTGATTGGCGTGCATGGTGTGGGCGCTGGTGCGGTCGGCGTAGAGATCGAGCTGGCATTCTTTGATGCGGTTCTCCATGTCACCGCGGGCGCAGTAGAGATCCTCGTAAAGCGTCTGTGCCGCCCAGCGCTCTGGCTTAAGGGAGGTGACGATGAAGCGCGGATTGGCGCCCAGCAGCGTCCATTCCGCTTTTCCAACGACCCGCCGTCGTCGTGTCCAGCTGTCCTTGGTCGACCACAGGAAGTCGCGGAAGACGCGGGTCGCCTGGGCGCTTGCCTGGGATAACAGGCTTGCTTCCTCCATGGCCGGCGCGATTTGCCTTTCCAGCCGCGGGTTGCGAGCAAGGCCAAAGACATAGTCGACCTTGTTGGTCTCGCACCAGTCCATCAGTTCGTCGCGGGCGAAGCCGGAATCGGCGCGCAGGATGATGCGCACGTTTGGCCAGCTTTGGCGGATCTGCCCGATGATACGATCGATTTCGGCGACCGAGCCTGCGCTGGCGTCGATGTTCGAACGCCGTAGCTTGGCCGAAAGCAGGTGGCGGCCGCAGAAGATGTACAGCGGCAGATAGCAATAGCAGTTGTAATAGCCGTGAAAGAACCGACCCTCCTGGTGACCGTGCAGCGGATCATCGGTGGCGTCGAGATCGAGCACGATTTCCTCAGGCGGGCTGTCGTGCGCGTCCAGGAACAGCTCGATGAACAGCGCTTCCAGCGCTTGCCTGTCGTAAGCGATCTTGTGATAGCGCGTCGGCTGGCCGAGACGGCCGTGCTCCAGCCGGTTCAAGGTGGATTTGCCGGCAAGCACCGCACAGTCTTGCCGCTTCGGCGTCAGCCGCTCCGACAGAAGCGCGAGCACCGGGTCGTGGCGCAGCCTGTCGTGGTCATCGACATCCTCGTAGCCCAGCGCGATCGCCGCAACGCGCTGCCCGACCAGCGTGCGCACGCTGTGGACCGTGCACGTCGGATCGCGGTCATCAACGAAGCAAGCGGCCACCCGGTCGAACAGTCCGATGACCCCATCGACATGGCGAAGCAGCAGGGCGCCGGCATCCGAGGTGATCGCTCCGCCGTCGAAACCAGCGACCACTTTGTGACCGTCGAAGCCTTCAAATTCGAGCTGCTCGGCGATACAGTGTGTTTGCATCGGACCCCCTCAACGAATCTGATAACCCTTTGTAGCAAAAGAAGTTTCTCAGATTCGCGGGCCCGATGCACCTCTTACTTTGAGATATTCAGGTTAGGTCTTATTCCGCATCCGGTTGCGCTGCCGGCTTCGGTTTGCGAGGAACGTCGCGTCGATCCTCGACGCGGTCGCGGTAAAGCGCCGCCTGTCCGAGCAGCATCAGCGTCACCGGCGTCGTCACGACGACGAAGAAGAGGATCAGCAGTTCGTGGAAGATCCAGCGGCTCTCAAGCACCGCGAAGCAGAGCATCGACGCCATGCAGATAAGGATCGTTCCCCCACTCGTCGCGATCGTCGGGGCGTGCAGGCGGTCGTAGAAGCTCGGAAGGCGCAGCAGGCCGAGCGAGCCGATAAGCGTCATCGCCGCTCCGAGGAGCAGCAATCCGCAGACGATGATCGCCGCCCAGGCCGGCAGGTCGGCCAGATGGCTCATTCGATCACCTCGCCGCGCATCAGGAATTTCGCAAAGGCGATCGAGGAGACGAAGCCGATCAGCGCGATGATCAGCGCCGTTTCGAAATAGATGGTGTTGGCCGTGCGGATGCCGAAGGCAAGCAGCATCAGCATCGCGTTGATATAGAGCGTGTCGAGCCCGAGGATGCGGTCCTGGGCGCGCGGACCCTTGATGATCCGGTAGAGTGCGAAGGCCATCGCCAAGGCGAGCATGACCTGTGCAATGAGGATCGACCAGACGATTGCAAGCCCGATCATTCGAGTATCTCCTTCAGTCCCGCTTCGTAGCGCTTGACCGTTCGCCGCCAGAGATCCTCGTTCTCGATATCGAGCACGTGCAGGAGCAAGCTCTTCCGACGCCTGTCGTATTCGAGCCAGGCGGTGCCGGGGGTCGCAGTCAGTATGCAGGCGAGCAGGGCCAGCGCGTTCTCGTTTTCCAGATCGACATCGACGGTCATGAAACCGGTATTTGCCGGCCTGCGTCGGGCCCGCAGGATGATCCCGGCGACCGCGACATTCGAGCGAACGATGTCGGCGACGACGGTGAGCACGAAACCAGCCATAAGCCCCAGACGGCGGAGGCGCGATTGCGCCGGCTGCAGCTTCACCATGACCCAGGCGAGAATCGTGCTCAGCAAGACGCCGACGAGGATCGAGCCGGGCGCCACCGACTGGTTGAGCAACAACCACATGAGGAAGAGGGCGATCGAGAACAGCGGATAGGGATACCAGGCGCGCATTTCTACTGTCCCCCCGCCCTGGGTGCGGAAAGAACCCGCTCGCTGAGGACGAGGGGGGCGAGCAGATCGTCGGCGGTCGCCTGCATGTATCGCATCGCCGGCCCGGCCTGGAAACTCAGGAAGATACAGGCCGCGAGCAGGACGGCAACGGGTGCGATCTCGATGACGACGACGCGTGGTATGGTCCCCTCGATCGAAGCCCAAAAGGTCCGGATGCCGACCCGGTTCATGGCGATCATGGCGGCGAGGCCAGAGAGGATGAGCAGCGCCACATAGATCCAGTCGGCGGCGGAAATCAGGCTCGCCTCTCTTGCCTCCGGCAGGTCGAAGAGCCCGCGCAACAGCGCGAATTTGGCGATGAAGCCCGAAAGCGGCGGCAGGCCGGAAAGCAGGATGGCGCACAGGCAGAAGCAGAGCCCGAGAATGGCCATCGTGCCCGGAATGGCGACGCCCACTTCCTCCTCTTCTTCATCCTCGTCGAAGTCGCCATAGGCTTCCATCGTCACCGCCAGAACGTCGGCGCCGGCGTCGCGGCCGCGTTCGACGAGCTCGATGAGCAGGAAGAAGGCGGCGATCGTCAGCGTCGAGCTGACAAGATAGAGCAGGGCGCCGGCGAGCATTTCCGGTCGTCCGAGGCCGATCGCCGCAAGCAACGTCCCGGACGAGACGAGCACAGCATAGGCGGCGAGCCGCCCCATTGCCTGCGAAGCGAGCACGCCGATGGTGCCGAAGGCGATCGTCAGCATGCCACCGGCCAGGAGCCAATCCTGGCCGAAACCGGCCGACGCGCCCGCCGCGGTGCCGAAGACGAGCATATGCAGGCGGAGGATGACATAGATGCCGACCTTCGTCAGGATGGCGAAGACGGCGGCGACCGGCGGCGTCGCCGCCGCATAGGCAGTCGGCAGCCAGAAGCTCAACGGCCACATGCCCGCCTTGACGAGAAAGGCGACACCCAGAACTGCGGCGCCGGTTTCGACGAGGCGCCGGCTTTCCGGTGCGAGCGCCGCGAGCCTCTGCGCGAGATCGGCCATGTTGAGCGTGCCGGTGGCGCCGTAAATCAGGCTGACGCCGATCAGGAACAGCGACGAGGCGGCGAGATTGATGGCGACGTAATGCAGCCCGGCCTTGACGCGCAGCGGTCCGGAGCCGTGCAGCAGCAGGCCATAGGACGC
The DNA here is from genome assembly GCF_000018545.1 of Sinorhizobium fredii NGR234. NCBI lineage: Bacteria > Pseudomonadati > Pseudomonadota > Alphaproteobacteria > Hyphomicrobiales > Rhizobiaceae > Ensifer > Ensifer fredii. Next base: position 3,118,089 of record NC_012587.1, on the reverse strand, counting down.
GGCGAGCATCATCTCGAAGAACACGAAGAGATTGAACAGGTCGCCGGTCAGAAAGGCGCCGTTGAGGCCGGCGACGAGCAGTTGGAACAGCGAGTGGAAATGATGTCCGGCCGTGTGCCAGCGGGCCATCGAATAGACCTGGGCGGCGAGTGCCAGGCCGCTTGAGAGGCAGAGCATCAGCGCCGACAGGCGGTCGAGGACGAGGACGATGCCGAATGGTGCCGGCCAGTTGCCGAGCTGATAGACGCCGCCGCCCGGCAGGCTGCCTTCACCCGCCGCGGCAAGCCGCATCAATATCGTCGCGACGATGAAGACGACGAGCGTCGAGGCGAAGCCGACCGCTCCCTTCAGCGTCCGGTCGCGCTCGTCGATCGGGATCAGCACCGCTGCGACCGCGAGCGGCAGCAGGATCGGCAGGATGAGAAGATGGTTCAGCCAATCAGTCACCGCGCGGTGGCTCCCTTCCGTCGACATGGTCGGTGCCGGTGAAGCCGCGTGAAACGAGCAGCACGACGAGGAAAAGCGCGGTCATGGCGAAGCCGATGACGATCGCGGTCAGAACGAGAGCCTGCGGAACAGGGTCGGTGTAGCGCAGGAGGTCGCCCGCGCCGCCCGGTTCCAACACCGGCGGGGCGTTCACCCTGAGCCTGCCCATGCTGAAGATGAAGAGATTGACCGCATAGGAGAGCAGCGAGAGCCCGATGACCACCTGATAGGTTCGCGGCCTTAAGAGAAGATAGATTCCAGATGCGGCGAGCGCCCCGATACCGGCGGAGAGAATGAGTTCCACTACTGTGCCGCCTCCCTTTCGGGCCGCGCCGTCCGCATATGCGCGCGCGTTGTGCGGCGGACCGACTGGTGGGCCAGCGCGATGAGCAACAGGACCGTGGCGCCGAGCACGAGCGAGAAGACGCCGAGGTCGAAGAGGATGGCGCTTGCCAGCGGAACCTTGCCGATGACCGGCAGGCTCGCATATTCGGAGCGCGACGTCAGGAACGGATAGCCGAACAGCCAGGAACCGACGCCGGTTGCCAATCCGACGAGGAGGCCGATGCTCATCCAGCGAAGCGGGTGAATGCGCAGCCGCTCCTCTACCCAGCGGGTGCCGCCCGACATGTATTGCAGGATAAAGCCGATCGACATGGCAATGCCCGCGGCAAAGCCGCCGCCCGGCAGGTCGTGGCCGCGCAGGAACAGATAGGCGGCGAGCATGCCGGTGACGGGGAACATCCAGCGCATGATCACCGAGGGGATGTGAAGATATTCGGCGACGCTGTCGCCCTCCGCCCTCTCGGGATGGTCGTCGTCATAGGCCTTCTGCACCTTCTGCTGCTCGGGCGTTTCCAGGCTGTCCGGGTGCGGGCGGAAGCGCAGCAGCAACGCAAAGACCGTCAGCGCGACGATGCAGAGCACGGCGATTTCGCCGAGCGTGTCGAAGCCGCGGAAATCGACCAGGATGACATTGACGACATTTGTGCCGCCGCCCTCGTGGTAGGCTTGGGCGAGGAAGAAGCTGGCGATGGTCTCCATTACCGACGGCCGGGTCATCACCGTGTAGGCGACGAGCGCGATCCCGCCGCCCGCCGCGGCGGCGAGCAGGAAGTCGCGCAAGCGCCTGAAGCGGACCTTCAGTGGAATATCCGCCGTCTCTGGCTCCTCGATGCGCTTCGGCAGCCAGCGCAGTCCAAGCAGGATGAGCACCGTGGTGACGATCTCGACGAGAAGCTGGGTGACGGCAAGGTCGGGAGCAGACAGCCAGACGAAGGTGAGGCAGGTGACGAGCCCGGCGCCGCCGAGGAGCACGAGCGATGCCAGCCGGTGGAATTTTGCGAGGAAGGCCGAGCCAACGGCGCAGGCGATGCCGATGCCCCACAGCAGGGCGAAGGCGGGATCGACGCCGCGAATGACGAGCGGCGGCAGCCGGAAGCCGCCGATTGCAAGCGGCAGGGCGCCGGCGGCGAGTGCCAGGAAGACCAGGAGCCGCATCTGCGGCTGCAGGCGGCGCGTGCCGAGGCTCTGCTCGAGCGAGCGGGCCCATTTCCACGACAGCGTCACCAGCACGCGCTCGAAGATGCGCTGTCCCTCGAGCAGGCGGAAGACCGGCGGCCCCTCTATGCCCGTCGCAAGATAGGAGCGCATGAGGAAGTAGAGGCCGACGCCGCCGGATAGCGCCACGAAGCTCATGATCAGCGGGATGTTCAAGCCATGCCAGACGGCAAGGCTGTAGACCGGCGTTTCCTCGCGCAGGATCGAGACGACCGCGGTGTGCAGGAACGGCCCGATCGTCTGGGCGGGAATGATCCCGACGACCAGGCAGGCGAGCACCAGGAAGTCGACGGGTGCCCGCATCCATCGCGGCGGCTCGTGCGGCTTCTTCGGCAGGTCGGAGGGCAGCGGCCCGAAAAAGACGCTGTGAATGAAGCGCAGCGAATAGGTCACCGCGAACATGCTGGCAATCGTTGCGACATAGGGGGTCGCCGCGTCGAGCGCATTGACGAGATGCGTTTCGATCGCCTCGGCGAAGAACATTTCCTTCGACAGGAAGCCGTTGAGCAGAGGTACGCCGGCCATGGCGGCGCTTGCGACCATGGCGAGGGTCGCGGTGATCGGCATGTAATGGAAGAGGCCGCTCAGCCGGCGCATGTCGCGCGTGCCGGTTTCGTGATCGATGATGCCGGCGGCCATGAACAGCGAGGCCTTGAAGGTCGCGTGGTTGACGATATGGAAGACCGCCGCGATTGCGGCCAGCGGGCTGCCGAGGCTCAACAGAACGGTGATCAGCCCGAGATGGCTGATCGTCGAATAGGCGAGCAGCCCCTTCAGGTCCTGCTGGAAGATCGCGAAATAGGCGCCGAGCAGCAGCGTCGTCAGGCCCGCAAGGCCGACGATCCAGAACCAGGCTTCGGTGCCGGCCATCACCGGCCAAAGCCGCGCCAGCAGGAAAACGCCGGCCTTCACCATCGTCGCCGAATGCAGATAGGCCGAAACCGGCGTCGGTGCCGCCATGGCATGCGGCAGCCAGAAGTGAAAGGGGAACTGGGCGCTCTTCGTCAGCGCGCCGAGCAGGATGAGAATGAGGATCACGTTGTAGAGCGGATCGTTGCGGATCGCGTCGCCCGAGGCGAGCACGGCGTCGAGATCGTAGCTGCCGACAGCCCGGCCGATCAAAAGCAGGCCAACGAGCATCGCAAGGCCGCCCATGCCGGTCATCGTCAGTGCGATGCGGGCGCCGTCGCGGGCATGCGCGTTGTGATGCCAGTAGCCGATCAGCAGGAAGGAAACGATGCTGGTCAGTTCCCAGAACACTGCGAGCAGGATGAGGTTGCCGGAAAGCACCACGCCGAGCATCGAGCCCATGAAGGCGAGAAAGAGCGCGAAGAAGCGCGGCACGGGGTCTTCCTCGGCCATGTAATAGCGGGCGTAGAGGACGACCAGGAATCCGATTGCCGTAATCAGCGCCGAAAACAGCCAGGCAAACCCGTCCATGCGCAGTTTGAAGTTCAGGCCGAGTTCGGGGATCCAGGCGAGCTCGAAGCGCAGCACGCCGCCGGTGGCGACAAAGGGGTAGAGGGCAGCCGTGACGAGGAAACAAATGAGGGCGATCGCGCCTGCGAACCAGGCTGTGGCGCCGCGCTGATCGGACGGAAAGAAGATTGCGATGAGGCTTCCCCCGAATGGGGCGAGAATGAAGACCGATAGCAATTTTTCCGCGTATTCGATCGTTCAGCCCTCTCGGTCTGGATGCATCGGAGATTGGAACTGCTGGTTCCGGAGGGACAGCCGCCGGAGCAACCGTCGCCGAAATGCCCGGACTATCCGCGAAGCGGCAGAGGCATATGTTTTTATGACTTTTTTCCGCTCGACTGCCAAGCCTTTCGGGACAGAAAAACGCGCCGAGACGTCGCGTCCTGCAGCGCTCTGCGCGAGAGCGGAGCGCTCCGGCCGGTTGCCCCTATCTCAGGCGGCGCGCCATTTCCGTTCGAAGATGAAGGTCGCGAGGTCATTGGCGCTCATCGGCCGGGCGAAGGCGTAACCCTGCAGTCCATGGCAGCCGAGTTGCTTGAGAATGGCGGCGTGTTCGTGCGTCTCCACGCCTTCGGCGATCACTTCGATGCCGAGGGAGGTCCCGATGTCGATAATCGACTCGACGAGGCGGCGTTGCTGGGGGGACTCGAGAAGCGGCAGTACCAGTTGCCGGTCGATCTTCAGGCGACGCGGCGTCAGCTTCAAGAGGCTGAGGATGGAGGCGTAGCCGGTGCCGAAATCATCGATCTCGATGTCGATGCCCAGTTCCTTGATGCGCCTGATGTTCGACAGCAGCGTCGTGTCGTTCTCGTCGAAGGAAATCGATTCGAGCAATTCGAAGGAAAGCCGACCCTCGGGTATGCGCATCTGCTCCAGCCGTTCGATCAGCCCCTCGTCGCGCAGCCGCGAATAGGAGAGGTTGACCGAGACCTTGGGTATGCGGATGCCGTTCGCCTCCCAGCGGCAGATCTGGAAGAGCGCCTGCTCTAGGATCGCCTGGTCGATGGCTGCGACGACGTTGATGTCTTCGGCGGTTTTCAGGAAGGCGTGCGGCCCGATCAGCCCCTTGGTGGGGTGATCCCATCGCGCCAGCGCTTCGACGCCGATGACCTCCAGGGATGCCGGACAAAACTGCGGCTGGAAATGTGCGACGAACTCGTTCTGCTCGAGCCCGCGAAGGATCTCGTCGGCCGTCTGCTTCGTCTGGAACACGGCGGTCTTGAGCGCCCCGGTGAAGGTTTCGTGCCTGTTGCGGCCGCGCCTTTTGGCCTCGTAGAGCGCGATGTCGGCGTTGACGAGGATCTGGGCGAGCTCGTCGGTCGCCGCGGCCTGGGCGGCGATGCCGATGCTGACGCCGATCCGGCATTCCTGGTCCTTGTAGCGGACCGGCGTGCTCATTGCCTCGATGATGCTCGAGGCCAGCGCCGCATCTTCCTCGGTGTTGCCGCCTGCACGGATGATGACGAATTCGTCGCCGCCGATCCGGGCGACGAAGTCGCTCTCCCTCGCACTCGAGCGCAGCAGTCCGGCCGCATGTCTGAGTATTTCGTCGCCCGCAGCATGGCCCATCGTATCGTTGATCTGCTTGAAACGGTCGAGGTCGATATGGAAGATGCTGACCCTGTCCCGGGCGTCGAATTGCCGGGCGTGGTCGCCAAGGATCTGGTCGAGGAAGCGGCGGTTCGGCAGGCCCGTCAACGGGTCGTGCAGGGCATTGAACTCCATCCGGTACCGCGCCGCCTCCAGCTCGGCGCTATGGGCTTCGGCAAGGCGTTTGGCCTCGGAAAGTCTCGCGCGCGTTTCGACGTCGGCCGTCACGTCCCAGTTGACGCCGACGATCTTCCGGCTTCCCCGCGCGCTCGCGTGGATCGAACCCATGGCGCGGACGTGGCGGATCTCGCCGCCCGGCAGCCGAATACGGAATTCGGAATTGTAGGCGCCGCCGCTTGCGACCGTCTCGGCATATTCCGCCTCGGCGCGCGCGAGATCGTCGGGATGCAGCGCCTCCTTCCAGTCGTCGTAGTTTTCGCGGACGGATGAGCCGACGCCGTAAAGCTCCTTCATCCGGTTGTCCCACAGCAGTCTGCCGGTGTCGATATCGAGTTCCCAGATGCCGATCTTGGATGTGTCGAGCGCGATCTTGAGGCGATGCGAAAGTTCCAGCAGCTGGTCCTTGCTCTGCCGGAGCGCGCGGATGTTTCGCTGGCGCTCCGTCGTCAGATGTCCCGTGACGATCATCGGCACGACGATCATCAGGCCGCCGAGCAGGATGAGCAGGCGGACCTGCCAGGCATTGTCCGGCGTCGCCGGCCAGCCGCCCTTCGGTATCGCCGCCATCCGCCACGAGCCGCCGGGCAGCGTCACGTCCATCTCCACCGGCGCCTTGCCGAAGATCGCCGGATCGCCGAAGAAGATCGCGCCGTCGCGTCCCTGGCCATCACGGCCGGCAAGGGCGATGTCGATACCGAGTTTGGAGGAGACAAGACCGCTGTCGCGATAGAGCTGATCGATGTCGATGACTGCCGACATCAGCCCCCAGAAACGCTTGCTGCCGCCGGCATTGCCCGTCACCGGAAACCGGCCGATCAATCCGCGACCGCCCTGGACGAGATCGACGGGGCCGGCAAGCACCATCTTTCCGCTCGCCACCACACGCATGACGGCTTCGCGTTGCTTGTCGTTGCTGCGGTAGTCGAGGCCGATCGCCTTCTCGTTGCCCGCCACCGGGTAGACCATGGAGACGACCAGGTTGGGTGCTGCGGCGAGGTTGCGAAGTTGCGAACGTTCGCTGAAGATGCTCTGGGCAAGTTCGCTGAAGCGCTGCTGCCGCATGTCGGGCTCGGTCGCGATCGTGCCGATCAGGCCGCGGACGAGTTGGATATTGCCGTTGACGCTGCTCTCCAGGCGCGAGCGTATCGGGTTGAGTTCGTCCGCGACCTCGGAGCGCAGACGCGCTTCGAAAACGACCCGGTTCTGATTGTCGGCGAGAACCCCGGCAATCAGAACCACCAAGGTCGCGATCAGGGCTGGGACGTAATTGGGCGTCAGAAACCGCGAGAGCCGGTATTTCCCAAAATATTGACCTTTTATTTCTGGCACAAGACGACCCTGCGGATGCGGAATTGGTGGCAAGACAGCCCGAATATTCCAAACTCTCCTTAACAATTCTTCATTCGCGGTCACTGAAATAGCCGAAATCGGTACGGCTAACTCTTGATGCCCATCATTGCCTGCAAGGTCTCCAGACGGTCGGCCTCCCGGGGCAGCTTGTCCGGTCTCAGCCGGGCGATGCGCGGGAAGCGCATGGCGACGCCCGACTTGTGACGGGTCGATCGGTTCAGGCCTTCGAAGGCCACCTCGACGACAAAGCCGGCGTCCGGTTCGGCGCGGACCGCCCGCACCGGGCCGAAGCGCTCGACCGTGTTGTCGCGGACGAACCGATCAAGCACCTCGAGCTCGGCATCGGTGAAGCCGAAATAGGCCTTGCCGACGGGAACCAGGGCCGTGCCGCCTTCCGCCTCCGTCCAGACGCCGAAGGTGAAATCCGAATAGTAGCTGGAGCGCTTGCCGTGGCCGCGCTGCGCGTACATCAGCACCGCGTCGATGTTGAACGGCGCGCGCTTCCACTTGAACCATGGGCCTTTCTTCCGACCGGCCAGATAGGGCGAATCGAGGCGTTTCAGCATGATGCCCTCGATGACCGGATCCGGCGGGTCCGAGCGGAGCCGATCGAGTTCCTCCCAGGTTGAGAAGGCGACGAGCGGCGACAGGTCGAAATGCTGCGGCGACGCGGCGTCGATGAGGTCCGCCAGGGCTTCGCGACGGGCGTGGAAGGGCTCGGGCCGCATGTCGCGCTCGCCGGAAAAGAGGATGTCGTAGCCGCGAATGAAGGCAGGGTACTCTTCCAGCAGCTTGCGGTTGACGGTCTTTCGATTGAGCCGCTGCTGCAGGTCCCCGAAGGTGGCGGTCGAGCGATTGGTGCGCGTCGTTCCGCCGACCAGGAGTTCGCCGTCGATCACGCCGGCGATATCGGCAGCCTCGATGATTTCCGGAAAGGCTCCGGAAATCTCGTCGCCGCTGCGGGAATAGAGCCGCCGCACGCCGCCGATATTGGCGAGCTGGACGCGGATGCCGTCCCATTTCCATTCGGCGGCGAAGTCGGCCGGGTCGAGGCCTTCGAGGTCGCCGTCGCCGATCGGAGTGGCCAGCATCACCGAATGAAACACGGCCGGCGTGGTCAGGACCGGCATCTCCGCTTCCCCGGAAAGCCACAGAAAGAGCGGCAGATAGGGCGGCGAAAGCCCGTGCCACAAGGTTTCGATCTCGCCGATGTCCTTGCCGCCCATGTCGGCCAGCGCCTGTTTGGCGAGCCGCGCCGAAACGCCGATCCGCAAGCCGCCGGTGACCAGTTTCAGAAAAGCGAAGCGGCCGGCGGTATCGAGCCGGTCGAGCACGTCGCGGACGAGCGACCGCACCTCGGACCGCCCCGCCCTTTGAAGCCGCTCGACGACTTCCCCGAGCGGAATGTCCGCAGGTGCAATCCCCTCCGGCGGCTCCCAGGCCAGCGACACCGTCTCGGCAAGATCGCCGACATAGTCGTAGGAATAGTGGAACAGCACCTCGTCCATGCGCTCGAGCAGCAGGTCTCGGATCAATGCAGGTTTCACGGTGTTGAGCGAAAGCGTCCCGGCGATCGCCGCGAGCGCGTAGCCGCGGCTCGGGTCGGGAGTGCTGCGGAAATAGTCGGCGAGCAGCCGTATCTTGGCATTTCGCTGGGGCGTCAGGACGAGACGGCCGAGCAGTTCGGCGAAGGCTTTCATCCGTCATTCTCCTTCGTCGTCGTAACCGACGAGATGGAGCGGCCGCGCCGGGATGCCCGCCAGTTCGCACCAGCGCACCAGGGCCTCCTCGCGGCCATGCGTCACCCACACTTCGGCCGGCGCGATTTCGCGGATGGTGCCGGTGAGTTCGGCCCAGTCGCAATGGTCGGAGATGACGAGCGGCAGTTCGACGCCGCGCTGCTTGGCGCGCTGGCGAATGAGCATCCATCCGGAAGCGAAAGCGGCGACGGGCTCGGCGAAACGCCGCGCCCAGCGGTCGGCAAAAGCCGAAGGCGGGCCGATCACGATGCCGCCGGCGAAATCCGGCCTCGTGTCGCCGGCGAGGGTGGCCGGGCGAAGCTCGCCGAGATCGATGCCTTCCGCCCGGTAATACTCACAGAGTTTCGCGAGCGCGCCGTGAATATGGATCGGTTCGTCGTAGCCCTGCTGGCGCAGCAGCGCGATCAGCCGCTGCGCCTTGCCGAGCGCGTAAGCGCCGACGACATGGGCGCGCTCGGGAAACTGCTTCAGCGATGCGAGAAGCCGGGCCGTCTCCGACCGGTCGTCCGGATGGTGGAAGACCGGCAGGCCGAAGGTCGCCTCGGTAATGAAGACGTCGCAGGGCACCGGTTCGAAGGGGCGGCAGGTCGGGTCGGAGCGCCGCTTGTAGTCGCCCGAAACGACGATCCGCCTTCCACCCGCCTCGACTGCAATCTGGGCGGAGCCGAGGACATGGCCGGCCGGATGGAATGAGACCCGAACGCCGTTGACAACGATCGTTTCGCCAAGGTTGGCCACCTCGCTTGCGCCGCAAAAGAGGTCACCGTAGCGGATGCGCATGATGTCGAGCGTCTCGCGCGTCGCGAGCACGCGGCCATGACCGGTGCGGGCGTGGTCGGAATGGCCATGGGTGATCAGCGCCCTTTCGACCGGCTGCACCGGGTCGATGTAGAAATCTCCCTTCTCGCAATAGAGTCCCTTCGGGGCGGGATAGAGCAAACTGTCCGGCTTCATGCGAACAAAGATAGCCGGCCGGCGCGGCTCTGCCAGCTATCCGGGCAAGTTTTTCATCCCCTGCGTAAGACCTCTCCCCACAAGGGGGAGGGGCTCACATACGGCGCCGCCCCCGTCGCGATCAACGTCGCCACGAGTGGCAAGGTCAAGATCAGGTGCGGAGGCTATCGCGGGGGTAAGTCCCTCCCCCTGTGGGGAGGGGTTGGGGAGGGGACTTTCTTGGCAGTCTCTAACGACCGTTCGCCAGCGTATCGCCGATCAGTTTCAGCACCGCGTCGGCATCGATGCCGATGCAGGCCTTCTGGCTCGGCGCCCCGTCCCAGGCATTCGGCGGGAAAAGCCGTCCGTCCGGCTTCTGGATCGTCTGGCCGTCGGCGATGCCGCCGCACAGGACGCGGATCGGGCCGCTGCGGGTTTGGAACAATTCCGGCGCGACGACATAGGCACAGGCGCAGCTGTCGTGGATGACCATGCCGTCATCGACATGTTGCTCGTAGAAGACGATGTAGAACTGCGAGATGTCAGCGAGGAGTTTTGCCGCTTTGCCGCCCCGCTCGGCGATATCGGCGAGCGTGGCGCGCGTCATCACCGTCTGCGAGGTCACGTCGAGACCGATCACCGTCACCGGCCATGGGGCGGTCATCACCGCGTCGGCGGCCTCCGGGTCGCCATGGATATTGGCCTCGGCCGCCGGCGTGATGTTGCCCGGCACATCGAAGGCGCCGCCCATGATCACCACGGCCTTGACGAGGCCGGCGATCTCCGGGTCTTCACGCAACGCGCGGGCCAGATTGGTCATGCGGCCGACGGCGACGAGCGTTACCTCCCCGGGATTGGCGCGCACCGTATCGATGATGAACCGATGGGCAGGGCGGGGATCGAGCGGCAGGTCGATCACATCAGGCACGTCGATATTGCCGAGCCCGTCGTGGCCATGGATGCCCGTCGGCCAGTCGATATGCGGCCGACCGGGATTGAACATCTCGCCGAGGCCCTTGGCGACCGGTGCGGCAATGCCCCAGGCCTGCTTGAGAAAGAGCGCATTGCGCGTCGTCGTCTCGATGGAGGCGTTGCCGAACACCGAGGTGATGCCGACGAGGTCGATCTGCGGGTGCCGGTGCAGGAAGAGAAGCGCCATGGCGTCGTCGACGCCCGGATCCGTGTCGAAAATAACCTTGTGCATGTCGTCTTCCTTCTCTGGGGAAATCTGACCCTTTGCGTCGGCGGCAATGGGCAAGCTGCGGGGAAAGTCAATCGATCGGGTTGCCTTGGGCTACTGGAAGCGCCCGATGTTGAAGGGTTCGAGATCGGCACTGGCTCCCTTCGAGAGGAGAGTGGCAACCTTTGCACCGGTGATCGCCGAGAGCGTCAGGCCGAGATGGCCGTGTCCGAAAGCCATGGCGATACGCGGATCGGCCGGATGAAGGCTGATGACCGGAACGGAATCCGGTGTCGAGGGGCGCCGGCCCATCCATTCCTTGCCGCCGGTCTCCGGCAGGCTCGGAACATAACGCCGCATCTTCCGACGCATCGCGGCGGCCCGCGCATAGTTCGGCGGCGCCTCCGGCCGGGCCAATTCCACGGCACCGCCGATGCGCAGGGCGTCGGCAAGCGGCGTCGCGACGAAGCCGTGCTCGGCGAAGAAGAGCGGCATTTCCAGCTTCGCGATCGGATCGGCGAAGGTGGTGTTGTAGCCGCGCTCGGTTTCCAGGAGCACCTTCAGTCCGAGCTGGCGGACGAGCGTGCGCGACCACACGCCCGCAGCGATCACCACCTTGTCGAAAACCTGCCGTTCGCCGCTGTCGGCGAGCACGGTGATTCCCTCGGTGACTGGCTGCACGGCTTCGACGCCGGCCTCGATGAGCGTGCCGTGTTGCCGGACATGGTGCTGCATGTCGCGCAGCAGCTTCAACGGATCGAGAAAGGTCTGGTATCCGCTGCTGAAGACACCGCCGGCGAACGTGCCCTCGAGCGCAGGGACGCGGCTGCGGGCGGCACGGGCGTCGAGCCGTTCGACGCCGAAGCCGAGAAGCTGGGCGGTTGCCTGTTCGTGCCGGAACGCGGCATCGAGGGCGGCCTCGCCGTCGAAGATCGTCAGAGCCCCGGTCGGGCTCATGTGGCCGGAGATACCGCAGAGCTTTGCCATTACCTGATGCGCGGCGAATGCGTCGCGCATCAGGCCGAGCAGGGCCTGGCGCGAGCGTGCCACCTGGGCCGGACGCGCCGCCCGAAGCAGATGGAAGAGCCATGGTGCAAGCGCCGGCAGATCCTGCCAGCGGAGTGTCAGCGGCCCGAGCGGATCGGCCAGCCACTTCGGCGCCGCGAAGAGCATTTCCGGGCGGGCCATCGGATCGATCTCCGGAACGGCGAGGATGCCGGCATTGCCGACCGAAGCGGGCAGCCCGTCGACGTCCTTCTCGAAAACCGTGACCGCGTGGCCTTCGGCGATGAGATGGACCGCCGCGGCACAGCCGATGATTCCCGCTCCAATTATTCCGATACGCGCCATGATTCCCCGCCGGTCCTCAAAACTGAGAATTGCCGCTTCGTTTTTAGTGATGGCGGTCGGGAGAGCAAGAGGCTTACGCCCCGTTCCACGCGTCTTGTGCCGATATCGGCGCAAGCCGATTTTTCGGGAAGGTCGGATTCAAGTCGCCGCTTTAATCGGGGGTTCGCGACAGTCGCTTTGGGCCCAAAGCTACCCTTCAGCCTCATCTTGGGCCAGGCCATCGAGCAGCAAGTCGAGGCCTTTCCTGAAAGCGCCATCCCAGTCGTTGTCCAACAGCAGCCGAGAGCGTCCGATCGTCGGGTAGCGTTCGCTGAGCTGCTCAAGGCGCAGCTGCGCGGCGGCCCTGTCGTCATCCGAAAGATCGAAGCTCGCCCGGGTGAAGGTAGCGCCTACCACATAGTTCCAGAGCGACCATATCGCGACGTTCAAATCCGCGTCCGCTACGCCGGCCTTTGACAAGGTCTTGCTCAGCAGTTCCAGGCGACTGAGGATGTTCGGCCCGAGCGCCCGGCGCGGCAACAGCGATGCCGACCAAGGATGGCGCAGCATGCTGGCGCGCCAGTCTTCGAGCATATGAAAGACTTCCCCACGCCAGTCTTCAGACTCGATGGTTTGCGGCGGCCCGCGATATTCGAGCACCGAGTCGAGTGCCAGATCAAAGACCTCCTCCTTGTTGTCGACGTGCCAGTAGAGGCTCATCGCGCCCGAGCCGAGGCGATCGGCCAGCCGACGCATCTTCAATCCGTCGACTCCCTCGGCGTCCAGCAGTTCTACCGCTGTCGCCACGATACGTTCCAGGGAAAGAGGCGGTTCACTGCGCGGCTCCTGCCCGGAATGGAGTGCCGCATCTATCCGTCGAGACCGTTTGCTCTGAGCACCGCTGCGCTTGGTTGCCATCCGTCTTCCTTGCTGACCCGAACGTCGATTTAGCCCGACAATGCGGCGAATGTCGATCCTGAACGGTTGACTCGTACGTCGTACGGTGCGACTAATTCGTACGCCGTACGAGTCAATCGTAGAGGCGGAGGGTTCAAGTTCAATCCTGCAGGCTGGGCAAGGTCGCTCGCCGTGCTCAGAGCCGAGAGAAAATCATGTCACGCGCAATCAAGCATCTGCTTATCGGAGGGCTAATCATCATGACCATCGGAGTTCCCGCTGCGACGACAGCGAATGAGAACGATCTCAAGCTGACCATCGTCAATCCTCGAAACCTCTACGACCCGACGCCGAACGGCTACAGCACGGCGGTGATCATGCCCCGAGAAGCCCGGGTGGCCTACATCTCGGGACAGGGCGGCCAAGACGGCACTGGAGCCTTGTCGCCCGACTTCGCTGTCCAGGTCGAGCAGGCCTACGCAAATTTGCACGCCGCCCTCGATGCGCTCGGTGCAAGGCCGGATCAGGTCGCCAAGCTGACGATCCTCGTGGTCGATCACGATATGTCCAAGCTTGAGGTGTTGACCAGGAACGTCAAGAAAATGTTCGGCGAGGCGCTGCCGGCGCAGACCCTGATTCCCGTGCCCCGACTGGCGGTCGACGGCATGCTGTTCGAAGTTGAAGCCATGGCCGTACTTGACTAGATCGCGATGATTTTGGGTCTGATCGACCCAAAATCAAAACCGTGATCGAGGGCAAGATGCAGCAATTCGCGTGGCGACGCGGACGGTCGTTTAACTTTCCGAAAGGGTGTTTCGACTATCGTCAGTACCGTTCTGGCTTTTCTTGTATTTGCGTCCACAGCGGAGCCGCCTGTGAAGGCTATCTTGACTAAACTGCGTCCTTCGAAGCGGCTCGTGGTCATCCTGGCTGCCGCTTTTGCCGTGTCGGCCGCGTCGGGTGCTGCCGCCGTCTATGTGGGACGCGACAAACTCGCCGCGCACCTCGCGGAACCCTCCGCCTCCGGGCTCGAATGCACGATGCTCAGGACGGTCAAGCTCGACCACCGCGGGCAGCGCTGGATACGCATGCATGTGAAGACGGAGAGCGCCGGCGGGCCGGACCGCGTCCGCACCGCGCTGCGCGTCGTCGGCGCACTTGCCAAGAAGGAAAAGGCCGACCTCTACCAGGTCGTCGTCCTCGATGCGGCAGGCCCGCAGGAGCGCGCCGCGGTGCGCGGTGCGGCGATCGGTGCCGAAGTGCTTTTCGCGCCCGGTCCGCAGAGCGTCAAGGGCATGGACGAGCCGTTCCGGGCTTCCTATAACGATGGCGCGGCCAATCCCGACGGCATGTTCCACGGCAAGGCGGTGAGCCTCGGGCTCGATGAGGTCCGTGCCATCATGGCCAAGATGGACGATCACTCGCTTTGCATCGATCCGGCAGCGGCCGAGGCAGAAGGCGCGGAGGGGCCCGCAACTCCTGAAGCCAGCGAGCATCCGGCCGAGGCTGCCGAAGGGCATGGCGGACACTGAAGCCGCCTCGCCAATAGTACCCGCATAAACGAAAAGCCCCCCGCTTGCGCGATGGGCTGTCCCGTCCGAGGTCCATTCCTCCCGCTCAGTCGGCCTTGTGGCGGCGGGCCGGGAAGAGAATGACGTCGCGGATCGACGGCGCGTTGGTGAGCAGCATGATCAGCCGGTCGACGCCGATGCCGAGGCCGCCGGCGGGCGGCATGCCCTGGTCGATCGCATCGAGGAATTCGTCGTCGAGCTGCTTGGCCTTTTCGCCGCGCGCATGCGCCTGCTCAAGTTGCTCGACCATGCGGGCGCGTTGCTCTTCCGGATCGTTGAGTTCCGAGAAGGCGTTGCCGAGTTCCCAGGTGTTGCAATAGGTCTCGAAACGCTCGACGAGGCGCGGCTCGCCCGGCACTTCCTTGGCGAAGGGCGAGATGTCCTTCGGGAAGTGCGTGACGTGGGCCGGCTGGATCAGCGTCGGTTCTACCTTCTCTTCGAAGACGAAAGCGAGGCATTCGCCCCAGGTCCAGTCTTTCTCCACCTCGAAGCCGGCAGCTCTGGTCGCAGCGCGGGCTTCTTCGTCGGTCTTGATCGCGATGAAGTCGATACCGGTCACTTCCTTGACGGCGTCCGGCATGGGCACGCGTCGGAACGGACCCTTGAAGGAGATTTCCTTGTCGCCATAGGCGAATTCCGTCGTGCCGTGGATCGAGACCGCCAGTTCGGCGAACATCCGCTCGACGAGGTCCATGATGTCCTCGTAGTCGGCATAGGCCCAATAGCACTCCATCATGGTGAATTCCGGATTGTGCCGGGTGGAGACGCCTTCGTTGCGGAAGTTGCGGTTGATCTCGAAGACCTTGTCGGTCAGCCCCGAAACCAGCGTGCGCTTCAGATAGAGTTCCGGCGCGATGCGCAGGTACATGTCGAGCTTCAGCGTATTGTGATGCGTCTTGAACGGCTCGGCGGTTGCGCCGCCATAGACCGAATGCAGCATCGGCGTTTCGACTTCCATGAAGCCGTCGTTTTCCATGAATCGGCGGATCCCCGAAACGATCCGGCTGCGCTGCTGGAAGCGGAGCTTCGACTCTTCATTGGTCATGATGTCGAGATGGCGCTTGCGGTAGCGCAGCTCGATATCCGAAAGACCATGCCACTTCTCCGGCATCGGAAGCAGCGACTTGGTCAGCATGGTGATCGCTTGCGCGTTGATCGTCAGCTCGCCGCGCTTGGTCCGGCGAACGATGCCCGTAACGCCGATGATGTCGCCGATGTCGATCATCGGCAGCAGCGCCCGCGCCTCTTCCGGCGTCGTGTCCTTGTGCGAGAAGATCTGGATCTTGCCGGAAGCGTCATGGAGATCCATGAACATGCCGGAGTTGCGCGAGGAAAAGACGCGGCCGGCAACGGTCACGACGTCTTGCGTTTCGGTGTCCGGCTCCAGGCCCTCATATTTCACCGCGAGTTCCGCATTGGTCATCGTCCGGTGGAAATGCGCCGGATAGACATCGCCGATCTGCTCACGCAGCAGCTTCAGCTTCTGGGCGCGCACTTCGGTCGCGTCGGAGGAAAGGCTGGCCGTTGCTGTCTTCTCGTTCATGGTCCTGTCCTTACTTTCCGCTGCCCACCATGGAGGCGACTACCTGCGCCGCCACCTTGAGCCGCTGGCGGACGACCGCACGGCCGAGCAACTCCATCGAATCGAAGAGCGGCAGCGACCGCTGCGACCCGGACACGGCGACGAAGAGGGGAGCGACGACGGCTTTCAGCTTCTTGCCCATCCGCTCTGCACTGGCGCGCAGCTCCGCCTCGATCGATTCCTTGTTCCATTCGAGGATCTTTTCGAGGTCCGGCTGAACGGTGTTGAGGACCTCGAGCATCTCCTCGGGAGAAGCCTTGGCGCCGGCGAAGGCGGCGGGCTGCAGGCCGAGATCCGACTTGAAGAGGAAGGCGGAGAGGTCCGGCAGTTCGCCGAGCTTCGAGATGCGCGACTGCGAGAGCTTCAGGCCCTCCTTGAGACGATCGTTCTCCGACGCCCAGGCGAAGACCCGTGCGGCGAACTCCTCTTCCGAGAGCTTCTCGCGGATCCAGCGGGCGTTCAGCCAGTCGAGCTTCTGGATGTCGAAGATGGCGCCGGCCTTCGACAGGTTTTCCGGATCGAACTTTCCGGCAAGCTCTTCGATGGTCAGCAGTTCCTCGCCCTCGGCGATCTGGATGAAGAACAGCCCGAGGAAGTTCATCAGCGCTTCCGGCAGGTAGCCGAGTGCCGTGTAATAGGAGATCGAGGTCGGATTCTTGCGCTTCGACAGCTTCGACTTGTCGGCATTGCGCATCAGCGACAGGTGCATGAAGACAGGCGGCTCGAGGCCGAGATACCGATAGATCAGGATGTGCTTCGGCACGGAGGCGAGCCACTCCTCGCCGCGCGCCACATGGGTGATCTTCATCAGATGGTCGTCGACGACGTTCGCCATGTGATAGGTCGGCATGCCGTCGGCCTTCAGCAGCACCTGCATGTCGACCGCGTCCCACGGGATCTCGACATCGCCATAGACGCCGTCGTGGAACTTGCAGGAGCCTTCCGTCGGGATCTTCATGCGCACCACATGCGGCTCGCCGGCTTCGACGCGCGACGTGACTTCCTCGGCGGCGAGGCCGAGGCAGAGGCCGTCATATTTCGGCGGCTTGCCGGCGGCGCGCTGCGCCTCGCGCATCTGCTCCAGCCGCTCGGGCGTGCAGAAGCAGCGGAAGCCGTGGCCGTTTGCGACGATCTTCTCGACAAAGGGCTTGTAGATGTCCTTGCGGTCGCTCTGGCGATAGGGGCCGTAGGGACCGCCGATATCCGGACCTTCGGACCATGTGAGTCCGCACCACTTCAGTGCATCCAGCACCTTCTTCTCGAATTCCGGCGTCGAGCGCGTCGCGTCCGTGTCCTCGATACGCAGGATGAATTCGCCGCCGTGCTTCTTGGCGAAGAGATAGTTGAACAGCGCGATATAGGCGGTGCCGACATGCGGTTCGCCGGTGGGGGAGGGTGCGATGCGTACCCGGACTGCGGAATCTGCCATGGTCTTTGCCCGTCTTGACGTGCTCTTGAGCCCTTGCCGGAATGCCTACCAGCGTGCGGGCGCGCATTTTATGGGAAGGAAGGCCCGCAAGGGTGCCGCTCAAGCGGTATCGGCGGGCAATTCCAGTCGGCAGGGGTGAGACCATAGAAAGTCCCTGATGTCAACGGAAAGAGGAAGGCGCGCTATCTGTCGCCGCCCGCCGGACAAGTGCTGGAACGCAAACGGCGCGGCTGCGTTTCTGCTGCGAGGACGCGGACTGTGGCAACCGGACGCGACGGAACTGGAGAATACGGGAATTTTGCCGGTTTCTTCCCGTGGCCAACGAAAAGGCAGGCGAGCTCCTGACACCGTCCAGTCCGCATCCTCGCCTACCTCCCGTAGCAAGAGGCCCGCATTCAGAAGAATGCGGGCCTCTTCGCAACGTCGCAAACGCGGCGGTCAGAGCGGGATGAGGAAAAGTGTGTGCGGTTTTCCGCCCGCATCCCGCTCTAACCTATTAGAATCGATCACGTTCATGATTTTAGGTCGAGCCGACCTAAAATCATCGTGATCTAGTGCAGCTTCGAGGCCTGCTGCTTCCTGAGGCGTGCGTTGCGGGCGACCATGTTGAGGATCTCGACCAGCGCCGAGAAGGCCATGGCGGCGTAGACGTAGCCTTTCGGTACGTGGAAGCCCATGCCTTCGGCAATCAGCGTCGTGCCGATCATCAAGAGGAAGGCGAGCGCCAGCATGACGATGGTCGGGTTCCTTTCGATGAAGTTGGCAAGCGGATTGGCCGCGACCAGCATGACCGTCACGGCGACGACGACGGCGATGACCATGATCGGCAGATGCGGGGTCATGCCGACGGCGGTGATGATGCTGTCGACCGAGAAGACCAGGTCGAGCAGCAGGATCTGGCCGATCGCTGCCGTGAAACCGTTGATCGCCGAGCTTGCGATGAAATCCTCGCCATGGTCGCTCGGGTCGACATTGTGGTGGATTTCCTTCGTCGCCTTCCAGACGAGGAAGAGGCCGCCGGCGATCAGGATCATGTCCTTCCAGGAGAAGCCGTGGCCAAAGGCCTCGAAGACCGGCTCGGTCAGCTGCACGATCCAGGCGATCGTGCCGAGCAGCCCCAGCCGCATGATCAGCGCGAGGCCGATGCCGATGCGGCGCGCGCTGACGCGGTTCTCGGCAGGCAGCTTGTTGGTCAGAATTGAGATGAAGATCAGGTTGTCGATGCCGAGGACGACTTCCATCACGATGAGCGTAACAAGCGCGATCCAAGCCTCCGGGCTTTGAGCGAGCGTGAGGATTTCCTGCATCGGCGAACTGTTCCTTTCTGACGAACGTGACCGGTTCCAACAGACCGGAGCGGAAGCCGCGCGGAAACCGCACGCACTTTCCCCTCCGCGGCGCGTCGTTGCGCCTGGCTAGCCCGCAGTATTTAAGGAGTAGCGCCGAAGTGGCAAGCGCTGCCGCGGCTTTGCGGCAGCGTTTTACCGTTTACTGTTTTATCGGAACCCACATTTCGACGAGGCCCATGCCGGAATCCGGATCGAAGCGATCGTCGTAGCGTTCGATGAGATCGGGCATCTCGCCGTGCTCGAGACCGGACTGCGGAAACCATGTTCCGAATATCTCGTGGGCCGTGGTCGAGATGGCCGAGATGTGGCCGCGGTGCAGGAACACAGCATAGCGCTGCTTCGGTAGTCTCAAGGTCGAGAACCCTTTCGGCAGGGCCTCCGCATCCGCGACCTCGACGGCCGCCATGTAGCGAAAGCTACCGGCTTCGGCATCCGCATGGGTGCAGACCCCATAAGCAACGTTGCCGCGCTGGCCCGGAATATGGCCGAAATGGGTGTTGAAGCGTTGCCAGAGCGAAGGGATTCCTTCCGTGCGATTATAGGTATAGGTTTCTTCAAGGCCGGCGAGGAGCAGGGCGGGGCTCTCCTCGAAGCGCGGCGGTTCGATCTTCAGATTGCGCGTGTCGTCCATCCTGATGGGCTCCATCAATTCGATATTGCCGAGATGCCTTTGCTTGCGGATCGATTCGGGTGTCACGCCGAACTGGTCGCGAAAGGCACGGGTGAATGCCTCGTGCGAGCCGTAGCCCGCATCGAGCGCCACCCCGAGAATGGTGGAGTTGCCGTTTGCGAGGAGAAGCGCCGCCCAACTCAGGCGGCGCCCGCGGATATAGGCGCTGATCGAATGGCCGGTTGCAAGGCCGAAGACGCGCGACAGGTGATAGCGCGACAGGCCGGCGGCGTCGGCAATCTGCTCCAGTGTTATATCCTTTGCGAAATGGCTTTCGATGTACCAGATCGCCCTTCCGATGGCACTCATGTTCACTTCCGTGGTAGACGACCTAGCTCTACGGGTTTATCGGAGGGCGCGTTTGATCGCCGTTGCTGGATTCCTGAATAGATAGCGCCGCACGCCTTGTCGGCAATTCGGCCTGTCGTCCGCCTCGACCTCAGCAATCCGTGGCCTACATTTCAAAACATGACAACGTTCGGCGCTCTGTTTCGCGGAATCAATGTGGTGTCGATCTCGGTGACAGACCTTGATCGCGCCCGGGCGTTTTACGGCGAGGTGCTCGGCTTCGGGCCGCCGCTCTACGATCTGCCCGAGGCCGGCTGGATCGAGTTCTCTTCCGGGGCGGCGGGCGGGAACGTTTCTGTGACTTTGGCCGAGAGCAGTTGGACACCGTCCGCGGGGATGACACTTGTCTTGAATGTCGAGGATTGCCATGCGGCCGTCGACGAACTGCGCCGCCGCGGTGTCCAGTGCGAGGATGCACAGGTATTTCCCGGCTTCGTCACCTTTGCGAGCTTCTACGATCCGTTCGGCAATCGCCTGCAGATGTGCAGCCCGGCTTAGGCAGCGGCCCATACTGCCGTCAGCGCGCCGCCCGTGGGCCGTAGGCGGCCATGAAGACGCGGATGGCCGAGGTCACGTTCTTCTCGATCTGTTCGGGGGAAATGGCGTCGCACATGCCGAACAGGCGGCCCTTGAAGAGGCCGGCCATGCAGAGCTCGATGAACTGCTTTGCGGCCAGTTCCGTGTCGTCGATCGACAACCTTCCTGCCGCCACCTGCTGCTCGAGATAGGCCTTCAGCACCGTGTAGCCGTTTTCGGGTGTCGCGGTGAAGAATCGCTGCGCAAGCCGCGGCATACGGTCGATCACGCCGAGCACGGTGCGCATGGCGCGGATCGTGTAGTCGGAAGTTATGCTCGTCACCAGCGTCACGGCGAAATCGTGAAGGGCTTCGTCGATCGGCTCGATGTCGTTCAGCGACTGCTTGATGCTGCTGACGATCCGGTTGCGCTCCCGGGCGATCAGCGCCTCGAAGAGGTCTTCCTTGTTCTCGAAATAGACGTAGAGGGTGCCCTTGGAAACGCCGGCCTCGCGCGTGATGTCGTTCATGCTGGCCGCATCGAAATTGCTGCGCATGAAAACGCGCTTGGCGCCTTCGAGAATCTGCTCGCGTTTGACCGGGTCCTCGCCGGCGGCGCGTCGCCCGCTCGAGGGGTGCTGTTCCTGCTGCAGGGACTTTTCCTGCTGTGCGCTTTTCGCTGAGGTCATAATCGCCGGACGTTTCCACTCCTGTAAATCATCAGGTTCCTGGACCAATTCCTGAACCATAAACGTGATCGATTCCGATAAAAAGCAAGGCGGGGGAGCGACCCGCAGATTTTTCTCGCTTGATAATCGCTTCGAACCGCTCGGTTCGATTTACTCTTGATATGCGATGCAAAAGGCATTATGTCAAGTTCAATCGAACCGAACGGTTCAGTTCAATTTAACTAATTTAGCCCAAACGGTGTCCCATGTCCGCTTCCAGCACCTCCAGCGTTGCGCGCGTCCGCCCCGTCGACGACGATTTCGAAGTCGCCGATGCTCCGAGCACCGAGGCCAAGGCCCCGACCGGCGAGGCCCCGCCGGTGACGGATCGTCCGGCTGCCGAGGCTGTCGCTCCCGCCAAGAAACGCCGCAAGCCGGTTGTTCCGGCCATCGGGCTGGCGCTGCTCGCCGCCGGGGCCTGGTACGGCTACGACTGGTGGACCAACGGCCGCTTCATGGTCTCGACAGATGACGCCTATATCGAGGGCGACATCGCGACCATCTCTCCGAAAGTCTCCGGCTATGTCGCCAGGGTCGATGTGGTCGCCAACCAGCATCTGAAGGCGGGCGATCCGCTCGTGACGCTGGATGACGGCGACTATCGCATCGCGGCCGAACAGGCCGAGGCGCAGATCGCCACGCAGAAGCTGGCGCTCAGCCGGTTCGATGCGCAGATCGCCGGCGCCCAGGCGAGCCTCAGCCAGGCCGAGGCCCAGAAGAACGCCTTCGAAGCGGCGGTCAGGGGTGCCGAACTCACCCAAAAGCGCGCAAGCGACCTGCAGTCCAAGGCCTTTGGAACGGATGCTTCGCGCGATAGCGCCCAGGTCGCACTCGACCAGGCGCGGGCGAATCTCGTGGGCGCCGAAGCCAACATCGCCTCGGCCAAGGCAAATATCACCGTGCTCGAAGCGCAGCGTGCCGAATCGGAAAGTACGATCCGTTCGCTGGGGCTTTCGCGTGACAAGGCGAACCGCGACCTCGGCTTCACGGTGCTGAAAGCGCCTTATGACGGCGTGATCGGCAATGTCGCCGTCCAGGTCGGCGACCTGGTTGCGGCCGGCCAGCGCCTTGCCGCCCTGGTGCCGACGGATCAGCTCTATATTGACGCGAATTTCAAGGAAACGCAGATCGCCCATCTGGTTCCCGGATCCAAGGTCCAGGTCCATGTCGATGCCTATGACGAGCACGCGATCGAGGGCACGGTCGCATCGATTTCGCCGGCCTCCGGCTCGGTCTTCTCGCTGCTGCCGGCGGAGAACGCCACCGGCAACTTCACCAAGGTCATCCAGCGCGTACCGGTCCGGATCACGCTGCCGGCCGACGCGCTCGCCAAGGGCAACCTGCGAGCCGGCCTGAGCGTCGTGGTCGACGTCGACACGCGCACGGCGCCCAAGACCGCGAAGGTTGCCGAGGCGAAGTAAGCGCGCGAAGGAGTAGCGGAGATGGCTGCGACGGCAACAGTGAACCCGGTGGCGACAAGCGGCGCCGGGGCAGAGGAGCGCATGGATCCGCGGCGGCTCATCGCCTTTTTCGCGATGGTCGTCGGCATGTTCATGGCGATCCTCGACATCCAGATCGTTTCGGCCTCGCTTGCCGAAATCCAGGCGGGACTTTCGGCCGGATCGGACGAGATCGGCTGGGTGCAGACCGCCTACCTGATCGCCGAAGTCATCATGATCCCGCTGTCGGGGACGCTCGCCCGAATCGTCTCGACGCGCGTGCTCTTCTCCGTCGCGGCCGCCGGCTTCACCGCTTCCAGCGCGCTTGCGGCAACCGCCACCAATATCGACCAGATGATCGTCTACCGGGCGATCCAGGGCTTCATCGGCGGCGGCATGATTCCGTCGGTGTTCGCCGCCGCCTTCACGATCTTCCCGGCGTCGAAGCGCAATATCGTCTCGCCGATCATCGGTCTGATCGCGACGCTGGCCCCGACCATCGGCCCGACGGTCGGCGGCTATCTGAGCCACGCCTTTTCCTGGCATTGGCTGTTTCTCGTCAACGTCATTCCCGGCATTATCGTCGCGACGCTGACCTGGATCTTCATCGACTTCGACGAACCGGAGCTGGGGCTGTTCAAGAAGTTCGACTGGTGGGGCCTGTTCTCGATGGCGATCTTCCTCGGATCGCTCGAATATGTGCTGGAGGAGGGCAATGCCAACGACTGGTTCAATGACGACCACATCGTCATCGGCGCGGTCGCCGCAACTGTGGCCGCCGCGATATTCTTTTACCGGGCCTTCAAGGTGGAGTTTCCGGTGGTCGATCTCAGAGCCTTCGCCAATCGCAACTTCACCTTCGGCTCGCTGTTTTCCTTCGTCATGGGCATCGGCCTCTATGGCCTTACCTATCTCTACCCGCTCTATCTCGGGCGCATCCGCGGCTATGATTCGCTGATGATCGGCGAGACCATGTTCGTCTCCGGCCTCGCCATGTTCCTCACGGCGCCTGTCGCGGGCTTCCTCGCCGGACGGCTCGATCCGCGCGTGATGATGACGATCGGCTTTGCCGGCTTTGCGGCGGGCACCTGGACGATGAGCCAGCTGACTGCCGATTGGGATTTCTGGGAACTGCTCGTGCCGCAGATCCTGCGCGGCTGCTCCCTGATGCTCTGCATGGTGCCGATCAACAACATCGCGCTCGGCACGCTGCCGCCGGCACGCATCCGCAACGCCTCCGGTCTCTTCAACCTGACGCGCAACCTCGGCGGCGCCGTCGGCCTCGCCATCATCAATACGATCCTGACGCAGCGCCAGGATCTCCACTACGCCCGGCTTGCCGAACATGTCCAATGGGGCAATCCGGAGGCGGTCGAGCGGTTGAACAACATGACGTCGAACTTCGACGCCTACGGACTGGATGGCGCGACGGCCGCCGTCAATCAGTTGGCTCAGATGGTCCAGCAACAGGCCGTCATCATGTCGTTCATCGACGTCTTCCTGATCCTCACTGCCCTGTTCCTGGCGATGATCCTTGGCGTGCTGATGATCAAGAAGCCGGAGGGCGCTGGGCCAGGCGGGGGCGGGCACTAGCGGCACGGGGAAGGCCAGTTTTTTCCCCGCAGCTGAAGAGACGCGCTTTACGCTCTCCGGGCAACGTTGCAAAATCCGCTGCGCTCGAGTTTTTCTCAGCTGTTCAGTCGCGCGGGGCATCATGAACAATAATGCATTCCTTGTGCCGTCCAGGCGGATGTTTCTTGCCGGTGCGGCGGGCTTCGGCCTGTCGCTGGTCGCCGGCAATGGACGTGCGGCAACCCGGCCGTTGGTCGACGCGACTTTCCTTTTTTCCAATGACATCCATGCCTGCATCGTTTCGACGGAAGGCCTTGCGCCGAATTGTCAGCAGGAAGGCAAGACCGACGCCAACCTGTTGCGCCACATCGCGGCTCTCAACGCGCTTCCGGGGCAGCTCTGGCCGGAAACGATCGACGGAAAACCGAGCGGCCTTGCCAGCGCCGGAACGAAGATCGTTCGGCCGTCCGGCCTCGTCCTCGGCGGCGATATCACCGACGACGGCGGCGGGCAGGTTCGCGAGCCGCGCGAAGGGCGGCAGCTGCAGCAGTTCCAGAGCCGTTACGAGCATGGCGTCGGACCGCACCACATCCACTATCCTGTCTATGTCGGTCTCGGAAACCATGATCTCGATCAGGACGGCACGCCGCCGAACGTCGATTGGTATCGCCGCGAATTGCGCGACTATGTGGAGCTTACCCATCGTCAGTCGGTCTTCTACAAGCCACAAGTGCCTGTCTCGAACTACGATCCGCTGTCCGACAACTATTCCTGGGACTGGGGCGGACTTCATCTCGTGCAACTGCAGCGCTTCGGCGGGGACCGGAACAAAGGGGCCGTGAGCGGCCTGCCGTGGCTGAAGCGCGACCTCGCCGCCTTCGCCGCCGACGGCCGCCCGGTCGTGTTGTTCCAGCATTATGGCTGGGATGCGTTCTCGACCGAGGTCTGGGACGCTGCGGCAGGAACCTTCGACGATCAGGGCGGCGGCGAGCCGCATTGGTGGAGCCCGGCTGAGCGCGATCGCCTGCTCGCGACGCTTGAGGGCTACAATGTCGTCGGGCTCTTTCATGGGCACGAACATGACCGGGTGATGGCCTATCGCGTCGGTGGACTTGATGTCTTCAAGCCGAAGGCCGCCTATCTCGGCGGCTTCGCGCTGGTCAGAGTGACCGACGAGTTCCTGGATGTGGTCTTCGGAGAGGCACGTGGCGAGACGGGTCGTGCCGCCTTCACCCACGCGTTCAACAGGCGTTTCGGCTGAGATGTCGGCGCCCAAATTCGATGGCTTTTTCGCTCTCTCGATATTTTTGATTTACGTACATCAAAACTTCCTCTAAGGGGTGTCGCGAGGAGGAAGCGATGCGACCAACCGTTCACGATATCGCTGCGGAGGCAGGCGTCAGCCTGGCGACCGTCGACCGGGTTCTGAACAATCGCCCGGGCGTCAGATCTGTGACGCGCGACAAGGTCGAGCGGGCGATCGCGACGCTCGGCTATGTCCGTGACGTCGCCGCGGCCAATCTCGCCAAGGGCCGCAGCTATCCGCTGGTTTTCATTCTTCCCGCCGGCGAGAACACCTTCATGCGCGGACTCGAGGCAGAGGTGAAGGCTGCGATGGCGCGCTCGGCGGCCGAGCGGACGGAAATCGCGCTTATCTGCGTTCCGGCCTTCGACGCGCGCGCCCTGGCGGATGCCCTGGCCGAGGCGCATCGGCGGCAGCCGGCCGGCGTCGCGGTCGTCGCGGTCGACGCGCCGGAGGTGACGCAGGCGGTCAAGCGCCTGCGTGACGATGGCATCGTCGTCGTCACCGTCGTCTCTGACCTGCCGGGATCGGCCCGCGATCATTTCGCCGGCGTCGACAATATTGCGGCTGGCCGCACGGCGGCGAACCTGATGGGCCGCTTCCTCGGTGGGCGCGAGGGGCCGGTGGCGGTGGTCGCCGGATCGATGCTCGTGCGCGACCACCGGGAGCGGCTGGAGGGTTTTCAGGCAGTCATGGGCGAATGCTTCCAACCCCGGCTGCTGCTGCCGGTGGTCGAGGGACAGGATGACGCGTCGCTTGTCGAAAAGCTCGTCGCCTCGCTCCTCGATCGCCACCCGGACATAGCCGGCATCTACAGTCTTGGTGCGGGCAATCGCGGTCTCGTTGCCGCGCTCGAGAAGGCCGGCAAGGCCGAAGCGGTTTGTGCGATTGCGCACGAACTGACGCCCCATAGCCGCGCGGCCCTTCTTTCCGGAACGATCGACGTCCTGCTCAACCAGGACGCGGGCCACGAGATCCGCAGTGCCATCCGAGTGCTGAAAGCCAAGGCGGACGGGCTGCCGGTGATCGAGGCGCAGGAACGCATTCGCATCGACATATTCCTGAAAGACAACCTGCCGAACGGGCAGGCCTAAGGAGGACCAAATGTTTCTCGGACTGGATCTCGGCACGTCCGGCGTCAAGGCCACGCTGATCGACGGCGACCAGAAGATCATCGGCTCCGCCTCGGCCGCGCTCGACGTGTCGCGGCCGCATCCCGGCTGGTCGGAGCAGATCCCGGCCGACTGGTGCCGAGCCGCCGAAGAGGCCATCCAGGGTCTCAAGCAGGCGCATCCGCAAGCGCTCGGCGCGGTGCGCGGCATCGGTCTTTCCGGCCAGATGCACGGCGCGACGCTCGTCGACGAAAGCGACAAGGTGCTGCGCCCCTCCATCCTCTGGAACGATACGCGCAGCTTTCGCCAGGCGGCGGCGCTCGACAGCGATCCGCAATTCCGGGCGCTGACCGGCAACATCGTCTTCCCCGGCTTCACCGCGCCAAAACTCGGCTGGGTGCGCGAAAACGAGCCCGAAATTTTCGCCAAAGTGCGTTGGGTCCTCCTGCCCAAGGATTATCTCCGCCTGTGGCTGACTGGCGAACATATTTCGGAAATGTCGGATTCCGCCGGCACGTCCTGGCTCGATACGGGCAAGCGCAAGTGGTCTGAAAGCCTGCTTGCCGCGACCCACCTCGAAGAGCGGCAGATGCCGGACCTGGTCGAGGGAACGGAGAGCGCCGGCACGCTCCGGCCGGAGCTTGCAAGCCGCTGGGGCATGGGGCCCGGGGTCGTCGTTGCCGGCGGCGCCGGCGACAATGCGGCGTCCGCCTGCGGCATGGGCACCGTTGGAGAAGGACAGGCCTTCGTCTCGCTCGGCACCTCCGGCGTGCTGTTTGCCGCCAATGCCAGCTATCTTCCCAATCCGGAAAGCGCCGTCCATGCCTTCTGCCATGCGCTGCCGAACACCTGGCACCAGATGGGGGTGATCCTCTCGGCGACCGATGCGCTCAACTGGCATTCGGGCGTGACCGGCCGGAGCGCCGCGGAGCTGACGGGCGAGCTCGGCGACACCCTCAAGGCCCCGGGTCCGGTGACGTTCCTGCCCTATCTCTCCGGCGAGCGCACGCCGCACAATGACGCGGCGATCCGTGGCGCCTTTGCCGGTCTCGGCCATGAAAGCTCCCGCGCTACGCTGACACAGGCGGTGCTGGAAGGGGTATCCTTCGCGATCCGCGATAGCCTGGAAGCATTGCGTGCGGCCGGCACGACGCTCAACCGCGTCACCGCGATCGGTGGCGGATCCCGGTCGCGCTACTGGCTGAAGTCGATCGCCACCGCACTCGACCTGCCGGTCGATCTGCCGGCCGACGGCGATTTCGGCGCGGCCTTCGGTGCAGCACGGCTCGGGCTAATCGCCGCCACCGGCGCCGATCCGGTCGCCACCTGCTTTGCGCCGGCGACGGCGGAGACGATCGAGCCGGATGCCTCGCTGGTGGCGGCCTATGAGGACGCCTACCAGCGCTACCGCCGGCTTTATCCCGCAATCAAGGAAGCGACGATGTAACCAAAGGCGACGCGACCGGTCCGCACTGGTCGCCCTGAACGTGAGAATGAAATCGATTACTTTCCACCAAAATGGCCGGTTCCGCCGCAAAAGGTGCCGGCATTCACATAGGAGACAGCCGTGAGCACGGGTTTTTTCGGCGATATCGCCAAGATCAAATATGAAGGGCCGGAGAGCACCAATCCGCTCGCCTTCCGCCACTACAATCCGGACGAGATCGTCCTCGGCAAGCGGATGGAAGACCATCTGCGCTTTGCCGTTGCCTATTGGCACACTTTCGTCTGGCCGGGCGGCGATCCGTTCGGCGGCCAGACCTTTGAACGTCCCTGGTTCAAGGACACGATGGACGCGGCGAAGCTGAAGGCCGACGTGGCCTTCGAATTCTTCCAGCTTCTCGGCGTCCCCTTCTATTGCTTCCATGACGCCGACGTGCGTCCCGAAGGCCGGAACTTCGCCGAGAACACCAGCAACCTCAACGAGATCGTCGATCACTTCGCCGAGAAGCAGGCCGCGACCGGCGTCAAGCTGCTGTGGGGCACGGCGAACCTGTTCTCGAACCGCCGCTATATGGGCGGTGCGGCGACCAACCCCGATCCGGACGTCTTCGCCTTTGCCGCGGCGACGGTGAAGACCTGCATCGACGCGACACAACGGCTCGGCGGCGAGAACTACGTGCTGTGGGGCGGGCGTGAAGGCTATGAGACGTTGCTCAACACCGACCTGAAGCGCGAGCTCGACCAGCTCGGCCGCTTCGTCAACCTCGTCGTCGAGTACAAGCACAAGATCGGCTTCAAGGGCGCGATCCTGATCGAGCCGAAGCCGCAGGAGCCGACCAAGCATCAATACGATTTCGACGTCGCGACCGTCTACGGTTTCCTCAAGAAATACGGCCTCGAGAACGAGGTGAAGGTCAATATCGAGCAGGGCCACGCGATTCTCGCCGGCCATTCCTTCGAGCACGAACTGGCGCTCGCCAATGCGCTCGGCATCTTCGGTTCGATCGACATGAACCGCAACGACTACCAGTCCGGCTGGGACACAGACCAGTTCCCGAACAACGTTCCGGAAATGGCGCTCGCCTATCACCACGTGCTCTCGGGCGGCGGCTTCAAGACCGGCGGCACGAACTTCGATGCGAAGCTCCGCCGCCAGTCGATCGATCCGGAGGATCTGTTGATCGGCCATATCGGCGGCATGGATTGCTGCGCCCGCGGTCTCAAGGCGGCGGCGAAGATGGTCGAGGACAAGGCGCTCTCCGGGCCGCTCGAAAAGCGCTATGCCGGCTGGAACGTGCCGGAGGCGAAGAAGATGCTCGATGGCGGCTTCTCGCTCGATGAGATTGAAGCCTGGGTGCGCAAGGCCGATCTCAATCCACAGCCGAAATCCGGCAGGCAGGAATATCTGGAGAACGTCGTCAACCGCTACGTCTGACGCGGGCGAAGGGTTCGAAGCGGGCTGGCAGGCAGTTGGATTTCATCATGCCTGTCAGCCGCTACTTGCGGTTCATACCTGCATTCGTGACGCAGCCGCGGATGTCATCCGATCCTCTTCGCGACAGGGCAGAAGCCCATTGCCCCTCGCGAAGAATCTGCTAGTTTCTCGCTCCTGCAACGTTGCAGGTATTTAAGATATACCGAAAATTGCGGGGCGAAGCGCTCGAATATCACTCGACCGGCAGGCCGGTGTTTCAGATAACCGATCCACCCAGGAGGAATTTTGAATGAAGACCATCAAGGGACCGGGGCTTTTTCTTGCGCAATTCGCCGGTGATGCGGCGCCGTTCAATTCATGGGACTCGATCACCAAATGGGCGGCCGACTGCGGCTACAGGGGCGTACAGGTCCCGAGCTGGGACGGCCGGCTGTTCGACGTGAGGAAGGCGGCGGAATCGAAAACCTATTGCGACGAGATCGCCGGCAAGGCACGCGACAATGGCATCGAGATCACCGAGCTCTCGACGCATCTGCAGGGCCAGTTGGTGGCGGTGCATCCGGCCTATGACGAGGCCTTCGACGGCTTTGCCGCACCGGAGGTGCGCGGCAATCCCAAGGCGCGCCAGCAATGGGCGGTCGAGCAGGTGAAGCTGGCGCTGACCGCCTCGAAGAACCTCGGCCTCGACGCGATGGCGAGTTTCTCCGGCGCGCTCGCCTGGCCTTTCGTCTATCCCTGGCCGCAGCGTCCGGCGGGCCTTGTGGAGACCGCCTTCGACGAGTTGGCCCGTCGCTGGAAGCCGATCCTCGACCATGCGGAGGATTGCGGCGTCGATGTCTGCTACGAGATCCATCCGGGCGAGGACCTGCACGACGGCATCACCTACGAGATGTTCCTGGAGCGCACCGGCAACCATGCCCGCGCCTGCATGCTCTACGACCCGTCGCACTACGTGCTGCAGTGTCTCGACTATCTCGACAATATCGACATCTACAAGGACCGCATCCGGATGTTCCACGTCAAGGACGCGGAGTTCAACCCGACCGGCCGGCAGGGCGTCTATGGCGGCTACCAGGGCTGGGTGAACCGCGCCGGGCGCTTCCGCTCCCTCGGCGATGGCCAGGTCGATTTCGGCGCGGTGTTCTCCAAGATGGCCGCGAACGATTTCGCCGGCTGGGCGGTGGTCGAGTGGGAATGCTGCCTGAAACATCCGGAGGACGGCGCGCGCGAAGGCGCCGAGTTCGTCAAGGCGCACATCATCCGCGTCACCGAAAAAGCCTTCGACGATTTCGCCGACAGCGGCACGGACGAGGCGGCGAACAGGCGCCTGTTGGGGCTTTAGTTCACTGCCCCTCACCCTAGCCCTCTCCCCGCGGGCGGGGAGAGGACTCCCCACCGTTTAGCAAGAGAGTTTCTGCTCGGCCAAGGAAGGATTGAAGGTGGTGCCGGTTTTCAGCATTGCGCATGCGACGTTGAGGAGGCGGTCGGCGACGGATCGCAGGGCACGACCGTGGCTGTGACCTCGGCTTCGAAGGGCGGCGTACTTCAAACGGCTCCGAGAGTCGTGCTGAATGGCGACGCGTGCCCAATGGTACATGGCGTTGGCGAGCCGGTCGTGGCAGGCCTGTCTTCTGATGACGATGCAGCTCTTGCCGGACCGCTTGGTAACGGGCGCGACTCCTGTCAAACTGCGCAAGGCGGCGTGGTCACGTCGCTGCAGGGCATCGAAGGCTTCTGCGAGCAGCGTGGCGAGGACGATCCTTCCCACTCCCGGCAAGGATGCGAGGATCTCCACGTCATGCTGCTTCCTCTGCCCCGGCTCGGTCGCCTCGGTCGGGACAAGGCGGGCAGTCAGGGTATCGAGCCGCTGATGCGCTTGCTTGAGCTGCCGGTTCACGAGGCGAATGCGGGCAATGAGCGTGGCAATGTGGGCGCTGGCGGCTTCGGTCGTCCCGGCGGCGACCTTGACGGGCGGCGTGCGCAGCACGGCGAGCACATGGGTGGCGTCGACGCGGCGGATGCGGTTGCGTTTGAGAAGCTTGGCGATCGTCGCCGCGCGGATCCGCGCGGCTTTGGCCGGCGTCGGCACGGCTTCCCAGAGATCGAGCAGCCACTCGGCCCCGAGGTCGTTTTCGAGCTCGAGCAGCGCAGGAAAGTAGCGCCAGAGCTGCTCGCGCATGCGGTTGGTCAACCGGTTGCGCTCGGCGCCGAGGTCCTCGGCCATGCGCGACCATTCGCGCAATTCGATGACGACAGGATCGGCGGCGGCAAGCAGCCGGAAGCACCGGCGATCGGTGCGCAAGGCCGAGGCCATCACTTCGGCATCGCGGCTGTCGTCCTTGGCGCCGGCCAGGGTGAACCGGTCGCGAAAGCGATCCATTTGTTTCGGGTTGATGGCATGCACCTGGCAGCCGCGCTCGATCAGCGTCTCGACCACGGGCCCGTGCGGCACCTCGATCGCGACCTGGATTTGCCCGGCCTCGGTTGCACCGCTGGTTGCCGTCAGCCAGGCCGCCAGCTCGGCGAGCCCTTCGCCGCCGTGCCTGAAGACCCTTTCGCCGATTTTCCGGCCATCACCATCCGTGAGGAACACATGATGGCTCTCCGACGCCCAGTCGACGCCGGCATAGAATTGTTTCTGATCGGTCATCCCTTCTCCTCGTCCAAGCCTGCGAGCCACCGCGATCTTCGCCGATCCCTGTACTGGCGCTCGGAAACGGATACAGCTCCGGCGCGGACTCCCCACGGGGCATCGATCACGGCCAATCCGACGGGGCACGCGTCCTCTCCAGGTGGTCGGGCCACGGGGGACAATTGGTTGCTCCCGACGAATCGGCTCGGTTCAGGAAGGCTACGCCAATTTCGGCCATCGTCGCGGGTCATGCTTCATTCCGCTACGCTTCACTTCGCACGACACGCGACGACGGCGTGCAACCCAAGAACCGCCGGAAAAAGGTACAGGGGACTTGCTCACGTTTCCATTGCGGCGGGAGAGGGCAGGTGCCTCATTCGCCCTTCTCCCCGCTCGCGGGGAGAAGGTGCCGGCAGGCGGATGAGGGGCAATTCCATTGCAAACATTCCAGGAGAAAAGCACGATGGCAATCGAGGGAAGCAATACCGAAACTCGTCAGAAGCGGATCCGCCTCGGCATGGTGGGCGGCGGCTCCGGCGCCTTCATCGGCGCCGTGCACCGGATCGCCGCGCGGCTCGACGACCACTACGAGCTGGTCGCCGGCGCTCTGTCGTCGACGCCCGAGAAGGCTGAGGCCTCGGGACGCGAGCTCGGGCTCGACGCGTCGCGCGTCTATTCGGATTTCAAGGAAATGGCGATCCGCGAGGCGAAGCTTAAGAACGGCATCGAAGCGGTGGCGATCGTCACGCCGAACCACGTTCACTACGCCGCGGCCAAGGAGTTCCTGAAGCGCGGCATCCACGTGATCTGCGACAAGCCGCTGACCTCGACGCTCGCCGACGCGAAGAAGCTGAAGAAGGCGGCGGACGACAGCGACGCACTCTTCGTGCTGACGCATAATTATACCGGCTATCCGATGGTGCGGCAGGCGCGCGAGATGATCGCCAATGGCGAGATCGGCGCCGTGCGTCTGGTGCAGATGGAATATCCGCAGGACTGGCTGACGGAAAATATCGAGCAGTCCGGCCAGAAGCAGGCGGCTTGGCGAACCGACCCGGCCCGCTCCGGCGCCGGCGGCTCGACCGGCGATATCGGCACGCACGCCTATAATCTCGGCTGTTTCGTCTCCGGGCTCGAGCTCGACGAGCTTTCGGCCGATCTCGACAGTTTCGTCGCCGGCCGCCAGCTCGACGACAATGCGCATGTGATGCTGCGCTTCAAGGACAAGGACGGGGCGCGGGCCAAGGGCATGCTCTGGTGCAGCCAGGTGGCGCCCGGCCACGAGAACGGCCTGATGGTGCGCGTCTATGGCACCAAGGGCGGTCTCGAATGGGTCCAGAAGGACCCGAACTATCTCTGGCACACGCCGTTCGGCGAGCCGAAGCGGCTGCTGACCCGCGCCGGAGCCGGCGCCTCACCGGCGTCGGCCCGCGTATCGCGCGTCCCCTCGGGCCATCCGGAAGGCTATCTCGAAGGCTTCGCCAATATCTATTCCGAGGCCGCCCGCGCGATTCATGCCAAGCGCAACGGGGAGAAGGTGGACTCCGCTGTCACATATCCGACGATCGACGACGGTATGAAGGGCATGGTCTTCGTCGATGCCTGCGTGCGGTCTTCGCAGCGCAACGGCGCCTGGATCAAGGTCTGAGCTAGACCGGCAAGTTCATGAAGGGCGGGGTGTGCCTCGCCCTTTTTCGTTGACATTTGCTGCCGCGGCTTTAGGCCACGCCCACGACTAGAGCGGCATGGAAGACGCCTGTCTTTTCGCGCGCCCGCTCTCTAATTGGAAACGAATGCAGCCGCGCCCCTTCCGACGCGCTGTGCAGAAGACGGGTCAAGAACGATGATCGAAGCCAAGAAACTCGCAGAACGCTTCCCTGGTGATTTTGTCTTCGGCGTCGCCACCGCCTCCTTCCAGATCGAGGGTGCCAGCAAGGCCGACGGGCGCAAGCCCTCCATCTGGGACGCCTTCTCCAACATGCCCGGCCGCGTTTTCGAGCGCCACAACGGCGACGTCGCCTGCGATCATTACAATCGCCTCGACCAGGATCTCGATCTCATCAAGAGCCTCGGCGTCGAGGCCTACCGCTTCTCGATCGCCTGGCCGCGTATCATCCCGGAAGGCACCGGGCCGATCAACGAGAAGGGGCTGGACTTCTACGACCGGCTCGTCGACGGCCTGAAGGCCCGCGGTATCAGGGCCTTCGCGACGCTTTACCACTGGGACCTGCCACTCGCCTTGATGGGCGATGGCGGTTGGACGGCGCGAACCACCGCCTATGCCTACCAGCGCTATGCCAAGACGGTTATCGCCCGCCTCGGCGACCGGCTCGATGCGGTCGCCACCTTCAACGAGCCCTGGTGCTCGGTGTGGCTCAGCCATCT
Organism: Sinorhizobium fredii NGR234; assembly: GCF_000018545.1. Classification (NCBI taxonomy): domain Bacteria; kingdom Pseudomonadati; phylum Pseudomonadota; class Alphaproteobacteria; order Hyphomicrobiales; family Rhizobiaceae; genus Ensifer; species Ensifer fredii. The sequence continues at coordinate 3,083,832 of NC_012587.1, read as the reverse complement.
CTACGGCATCCACGCACCGGGCGAGCGAAACATGGACGCGGCGCTCGCCGCCTTGCATTTCACCAATCTCGCTCATGGCCTGGGTGTTGCGGCTGTCCGCTCGGAGCGGGCGGACCTGTCGGTCGGCATCGTCATCAATGCCCATTCGGTCTATCCCGGCAGCGACAGCGCCGAGGACAAGGCCGCGGCCGAGCGCGCCTTCGACTTCCACAACGGCGTCTTCTTCGGCCCGATCTTCAAGGGCGAATATCCGGAAGGCTTCCTCGCGGCGCTCGGGCCTCGCATGCCGCTGATCGAGGACGGCGACATGGCGACGATCGCCCAGCCGCTCGATTGGTGGGGACTCAACTACTATACGCCGATGCGCGTTTCGGATGATCCGGCGGCCGGCGCCGAATATCCGGCGACGGTCAATGCGAAGCCGGTCACCGACGTGAAGACGGATATCGGCTGGGAGGTTCATGCGCCGGCGCTGGGGGCGCTGGTCGAGACGCTCAACGCCCGCTACACGCTTCCGGATTGCTACATCACCGAGAATGGCGCCTGCTACAACATGGGCGTCGTGAACGGCGTCGTCGACGACCAGCCGCGGCTCGACTACATCTCCGATCACCTGTCGGTGACGGCGGACCTGATCGCAAAGGGCTATCCGATGCGCGGTTATTTCGCCTGGAGCCTGATGGATAATTTCGAATGGGCCGAGGGCTACCGGATGCGCTTCGGCATCGTCCACGTGGACTATGAGACCCAGGTTCGCACGATCAAGAAGAGCGGCCATTGGTACAAGGACCTGGCGGAGCAATTCCCGAAGGGCAACCACAAGCCGGCCTGACCAACTGCCGACGTGGCGGTAGGCGCAGCCGTTCTACACAAAAAGAGTAGACTTTTGCGCCGAGCCGCGGCGTTCGGAAAAATCGTGCCTGTGAAACGGGAGGGCCGAGGGGCATAACAACCTGAACCATACGGCATGGCTGCCATGCCGCGCCCGACATTGAACCGACCGGTTGCCCGATGATAGAAAGTTGCTCTCCCTTTCGAATGCGCTGCCGAGTGCCGGCCTGAGGCGCATTCACCGCTCCCGGCCTACGGCCGGAGACAAGAATTCGAACATCCGAGAGCATCATGTATCCTGATATCGCTGTCATCCCTCCACCGGAGGCGACCGGACAATGACCATTCCTGCATCCACGATTGCCAGTGACGATGCCGCCGTCGTCTTCGACGGCGTTTCCAAGCGCTTTCCGGCGTCCGGCGAAAGCGCTGCCTTCACGGCGCTCAACAATGTCAGCCTGACGGTCGCGCGCGGCTCGATCACCGGCATCATCGGCCGGTCCGGCGCCGGCAAGTCCACGCTGATCCGGCTGGTCAATGGGCTGGAGAAACCGTCGAGCGGCAAGGTGCGCGTCGACGGTGTCGATGTCGGCGCGCTCGACGAAGGCGGATTGCGCAACCTGCGGCGCTCGGTCGGCATGATCTTCCAGCACTTCAATTTGCTGTCGTCGAGGACCGTCTTCGGCAACGTCGCGCTGCCGCTGGAAATTGCCGGTATGGACCGCCGTGCGATCGATGAGCGCGTACGACCGCTTATCGACCTCGTCGGGCTTGCCGACAAGCATGGCCGCTACCCGGCCGAGCTTTCCGGCGGCCAGAAGCAGCGCATCGGCATTGCCCGGGCGCTGGCGACAGAGCCGAAGCTCTTGCTCTCCGACGAGGCGACCTCGGCGCTCGATCCGGAAACGACCCAGTCGATCCTCGAACTCCTCAAGCGCATCAATGCCGAGCTCGGGCTGACGGTCCTGCTGATCACCCATGAGATGGAGGTTGTGAAGGCCGTCACCTCGGACGTCGCAGTGATCGACAAGGGCGAAATCGTCGAACGCGGCCAGACCTTCGACGTCTTCACCCATCCGAAGCACGGGACGACGCAGGCGCTGCTTTCCGGGCTGCCGGGGTCGAAACTGCCGGAAGCCATTGCCAGGGGCCTGGCGCCTGCCGCCGCATTCGGTGGCCGGGTCGTTGTCCGTCTCACCTTCTTCGGCGCCGCGGCCGAGCGGCCGCTGATTTCCCGGCTCATCCAGTCGATCGGCGCCGAGGTCAACATCATCGCCGGTACGATCGACGAGATCGGCGGCAAGCCTTACGGGTCGCTCGTCGTCGCCTATGGCGCGGATCCGGAAACCGTGGCAAAGGCCGAACGTTTCTTCTTAGGGAACGGGCTGGTCACGGAGGTGCTCGGCTATGTCGCCTGATCTGCTGCTTCTCATCGGCAAGGCCACGCTCGATACGTTGCGGATGGTGGCGATCGCCGGCTTCATCGGCGCACTGATCGGCTTGCCGATCGGCATCTTCCTGGCGACCAGCGGCAAGGGCGAGCTGTTTCCGGCCCCCAATGTCAACCGCGCCGTCGGGCTTATCGTCAATGCGACGCGATCGACGCCGTTCATCATCCTGGTCGTGGCGATCATCCCGTTCACCAGGCTCGTCACCGGCACCTCGATCGGCACCAAGGCGGCGATCGTGCCGCTGACGATCGCAACCATCCCGTTCTTCGCCCGCCTCGTCGAAGCGGCAATCCGCGACGTCGACAAGGGCCTGATCGAGGCGGCGCGCGCCATGGGCGCGACGCCGATGCAGATCGTCTTCAAGGTGCTGCTCGCCGAGGCCCGGCCGGCGCTGACGCTGGCGCTCACCATGACGATCGTCAGCCTTATCGGCTATTCGGCGATGGTCGGCGCCGTCGGCGGCGGCGGCCTCGGCGATCTCGGCATCCGCTACGGCTACCAGCGCTTCATGCCCGACGTCATGCTGATCGTCGTCGTCGTCCTGATCGTGCTCGTACAACTCGTCCAGAGTGCCGGCGACCGCCTGGCGCGCCGCTTCGACAAGCGCAGCCGCAAGACGTGAACTTTCCTCCCACACGCGACTTCCTTCAGATAACAAGGAGCCTCCCATGAAGAAAATCCTTCTCGCAGCATCGCTCGCCCTTGCCTTCGCGGCCGGTGCGGCCAGCGCCGAAACCATCAAGGTCGGCGTGACACCAGGCCCGCATGCCCAGATTATGGAAAAGGTCAAGGAAGTGGCGGCCGGCAAGGGCCTCGACATCGAGATCCTCGAATTCTCCGACTATGTCGTGCCGAACCAGGCGCTTGCCGATGGCGAGCTCAACGCCAACTCCTTCCAGCACAAGCCCTATCTCGACAATCAGGTCGCCGACCGCGGCTATGACATCGTCAGCGTCGCCTATACGGTCAACTTCCCGATGGGCGTCTATTCGAAGAAGGTGAAGAGCCTGGAAGAGCTTGCCGAGGGTGCCACGGTCGCGATCCCGAACGACCCGACCAATGGCGGCCGCGCGCTGCTGATCCTTGCCGACAAGGGCTTGATCAAGCTCAAGGAAGGCGCTGGTCTCAAGGTCGGCCCGGCCGACGTGGCCGAAAATCCGAAGAACCTCACCTTCGCCGAACTCGATGCCGCCCAGCTGCCGCGCTCTCTCGACGATGTCGATGCCGCCGTCATCAACACCAACTATGCGCTCGAAGCCGGCCTCGACCCCTCCAAGGATCCGATCGCCCGCGAAGGCGAGAAGGCGCCTTATGTCAACATCATCGCCATCAACGGCAAGGACAAGGACGCGCCCTGGGTCAAGACGCTGATCGAGTCCTATCACAACGACGCGGTAAAGACGTTCGTCAACGACACCTTCAAGGGATCGGTCATCGCCGGCTGGTGAATTGAGGCGGATCTCCCCTCGCGTCGATTGCCCCTCTCCTCGGGTTTTAACCCGAGGACTAACCCTCTCCCCGCAAGCGGGGCGAGGGGACCTCGGCAGCGCCCCTACTATTGATGTCTGAACTAACCGGGCACGCGGAAATGAAGGGGCTGGAGCGGCGCCGCGAGTCCCCTTCGCCCCGCTTGCGGGGAGAAGGTGGCCGGCAGGCCGGATGAGGGGAGAATCCCACTATGCAAGGCTGCGCATCCTGACACGCGGCTTCCATTGATCGACGCAGACACCGCGCTATTTCTTTCCGCTTTCGAGGGAGGAAAACACATGAAGGGTCAATGCCTGTGCGGCGCGGTGCGCTATGAGGCGAAGCGAGCACCGATCTATTCCGGATTCTGTCATTGCCGCGATTGCCAGCGGGCCACCGGGACCGGCCACAGCTGCTACATGATCTTCTCGCGTGTCGATGTCGACTACGCGGGCGAGCTACGCTCCTTCCAGACATTGGCAGAAAGCGGCAACGTGTCGACCCGTCATTTCTGCCCTGCCTGCGGCAGCCAGCTCTTCGCTTCGGGCCCGCCGGATGACGACCAATGGACGGTTTTTGCGGGCACGCTCGACGAAACAGCGCTGTTTGAACCGACAAATGCGGTCTTCACCCGCAGCCGCCCGCATTGGGACCGGCCCGCTCTCCGCGTCGATGAGTACGAGACGCTGCCGGTCTGAATGGCCTGAATTGACAACCGGGCGACGGTCACGTCTAACGTCGACATGCGTGTTCAGCTTTCCACCTTCGACCGGTCGCTTCTGTCCGGCGAGCAAGGCGAGGCTGCCGCCTTCGCCATGCGGCTGCTTGTCCGCTTCGCCGAGGCCGTCGGCGCCGCGCGCTTCGTCGATATCGAAGCGGCGCATATCGACGGCTGTCTCTACCTCGGCGAGGTGAGCCTCGATTTCGTCGAGCACCTGCTGCGTCTCGGTGGCCGCGTTCGCGTGCCGACGACGCTGAATGTCGGCTCCGTCGATCTCATCCATCCGGAACTTTTTCATGGCAGCGACGAGGTCGGCCGGGGCGGGGCGCGGCTGATGAAGGCGCATGAGGAACTCGGCTGCGTGCCGACCTTCACCTGTGCGCCCTATCAGACGATCTTCCGGCCGCGCTTCGGCGCCCAGATCGCCTGGGCCGAATCGAACGCCATCGTCTTTGCCAATTCCGTGCTTGGCGCGCGCACAAACCGCTACGGCGATTTCATCGACCTCTGTTGCGCCTTGACCGGCCGCGCGCCCTATTACGGGCTGCATGTCGGCGAGAACCGCCGCGCGCGCACCCTTGTCGAGGTCGAGAGCTTGCCCGAGGAATGGGCGGAAGCGGGGCTTGCCTGCGTCGCCGTCGGGCATGCGATCGGCCGGCGCTGCGGCGACCGGGTGCCGGCGATCACCGGCCTGCCGCCCTCGACGAGCGAGGACGATCTGAAGGCGCTCGGGGCCGTCGCCGCTTCCGCGGGTGCTGTTGCGCTGTTCCATGCCGTCGGGCTGACGCCGGAGGCGCCGACGGTCGATGCGGCCTTCCAGGGGCGAGCGCCGGAAGAGGTGATCCGGCTGGCGGCGACGGACCTCCGAGAGACCGTTCATAAGCTGTCGACGGTTCCGGACGGAACGCCGCTGACCGCCGTCAGTCTGGGCACGCCGCATTTCTCGCTTGCCGAGTTCGAGCGGCTGATGCCGTTGATCGACGGCGCGCGACCGATGATCGACGTCTATGTCAACACCCATCGGGCGGTGCTCGAGGAATTGCAGCGACGCGGCTGGGACGAGCGCCTGAGTGCAGCCGGCATCACGCTGGTCATCGATACCTGCACCTATGTGACGGCGGTGATGCGTGACCTGTCCGGCACCGTCATGACCAATTCCGGCAAATGGGCCTATTACGCGCCCGGCAACATCGGCGTCGACGTCGCCTTCGGATCGCTTGCGGACTGCGTCGCGTCGGCTCGGGCCGGCAAGGTGGTGCGGCTGTGACGGTGCGACTTGAGGCGACGACGCTGGTGAGTGGATCGTCGCAGGCAGAAACGCTGGTGCTGTCTGAGCCTTTGAGCTTCTGGGGCGGCCTCGACTCGGCGACCGGGCGGATCATCGACCAGTGGCATCCCGAGAAGAACGAGGTGATGAGCGGCCGAATCCTGGTGATGCGGGCAGGACGCGGCTCGAGTTCCGGGAGCTCGGTGCTGGCGGAAGCGCTACGGCGCGGCACCGGGCCGGCAGGTATCGTGCTGCTGGCGCGCGACGCGATCGTCACCGTCGGGGCGATGGTCGCGGCCGAGCTGTATGGCAAGACCTGTCCCGTGGTCCTTGCCAGCGAGGCGGATTGGGCGGCGATCACCGGTGCTGGATACCTCGCGATCGAGGCGGGCGAGGATACCGCGACGATCGATCTTGATGCTGGTTGAAGAACTCGCATTCAGTGGGGAGTATTTGGTTTGAGGAGCGATTGCCCCTCACCCTGGCCCTCTCCCCGCTTGCGGGAGAGGGGATGTAGGCGGCGCCGCGCGGTTCCGCGGGGAGAGGGACTTCAGAGGGTGCTGCGAGTCTCCTTCGCCCCGCTTGCGGGGAGAAGGTGGCCGGCAGGCCGGATGAGGGGCGGACAGTTCAGCTTCCCAAATGCCGCTCGCCGCGCTTCTTCGCCAGTGCGATCTGCCGCTGCCGCTCCCGGTAGCGCTCGCGGTCCTCCTCGGTGCGAACCGCGTGGCAATGGACGCAGGAGACGCCCTCCTCGTGATGGGGAGATAGGACGTCTTCCGGTGTCAAAGGCTGGCGGCAGGCGTGACAGAGCGTGTGCTCGCCCTCCGCAAGGCCATGGGTAACGGAGACGCGTTCGTCGAAGACGAAGCAGGCGCCGTCCCAGAGGCTTTCCTCCGCCGGGATCTGCTCGAGATATTTCAGGATGCCGCCCTTGAGGTGGTAGACCTCTTCAAAACCCTGTTCCTTCATGAAGGCGGTCGCCTTCTCGCAGCGAATGCCGCCGGTGCAGTACATGGCGATCTTCGGCTTGTTGTGCAGGCCGGTGTGGTTGCGGACCCAGTCGGGAAACTCGCGGAACGTCTTGGTCTGCGGATCGACGGCGCCGCGAAACAGGCCGATCGCCGTCTCGTAGTCGTTGCGCGTATCGATGACCAGCGTCTCCGGATCGGCGATCAGCGCGTTCCAGTCCTTCGGTTCCACATAGGTGCCGACCACCTGGTTGGGGTCGATGGTCTCGACGCCCATGGTGACGATCTCCTTCTTCAGCCGCACCTTCATGCGCAGGAAGGGCATGGCCGCCGCCCGGCTTTCCTTGTGTTCGAGGCCGGTGAATTCAGGCTGTGCGGTGAGGTAGGCAAGCACCGTGGCAATGCCCGCCTCGGTGCCGGCGATCGTGCCGTTGATGCCTTCATGCGCGAGCAGCAGCGTGCCCTTTACGCCATTGGCGTCGCAGACAGCCTGCAGCGGCCCGCGGAATTCGGCGAAGCGCGGAAAGGCAACGAAATGGTAGAGCGCGGCCACCAGAAACTGGCCCTGCGCCTCCGGGCGCGGTGTCGTGAGCATGTCGGTCATGGGGCACGCAAATACAGCTTTCGCGGTTCAAGCGCAATTGCGACGGGCCGCGCCGGAACGTCCCACCGGCGTTAGCGGTCCGCTTCGAGCCATAGCAGCTTCACGGTGCGGCTTTCGCACTTCGGATCATCCAGGAAGACGTTCCCGGCCCGCTGCAGGGCGGCCATCCTCAGTTGCTCCTGGCGCGCGATGATGGCGGAAAGCAGGTGAGCCTGGTTCTGGCTGTCTCCGGCGAGATCAGGCTCCTCGTTGATGAGAGAGGTCATCGTGGCAAGGTCGTTCAGATGACCAAGGACGTCGACCAGTTCCTTGGTTTCGGCCCGCTTCGCCTGCATTGCAGACGGCCACGCCTCGCGCAGCAGCGCCAGATGCATCCTGTAGTCCTGGGCGCGCTTGCGCAGTTCGTGGAAGAGCCCAGCCTCCGTGCCTGTATCGCAGGCGGCCTTCGCACGCGCGGCGCGCTTCAATGTTCTCCGCCAGCCTTTTTCCAGTCGGCTGGCGGAACTTCGTCTGCCGTCGTCGAACGAAACATGACCGAGAGCAGCGAGTGCCTGATCGCAATTGACGATGGTCGATTCAATCTTTCCGTCGAGGTCGGTCTCGCCTTCGGCAATCCGGTCGCGGCGCTCGGCGAGGATCGAGCAGATCTTGTCGAGCGCGACCTGCTGCTCTTCGCTGGCCGCATGCTCGCGCAGATAGGTGGCGTTCTCGACGAGGGCGGCGGCGTCGCGAACGGTCGAGAGATTGCGCGCCATGCCGCGGATGCGATCGTTTTCCTGCTTCTGAAAGAGAGGGGCATCCGAGGCGACGAGCCGGTAGAGCGAACGCAGGCGCTTGAAGCTCTTGCGGGCGTCGTGGATAGCCTCGTGCACGCCCGCCGGCTGCTCATCGAGCACCTTCACCGCACACTCGATCTGCTCGGCACCGACGGCGCGAAAGTCCTCGGTAAAGGGGCGGCCCGGATTGAAGGCGTAGGTCATGGCTGTTCGACCAACAGCCCCTCGGTGGCAAGCGCCTGGTTGGAATAGCGGCGGTCTCCGGTGATCTCGCGGCCCAGCCAGGCCGGCAGGGCGGGCGAGTCCGTCTCCTTCTTCATCTCCACCTCGGCGACGATCAAGCCCTCGAGCGCACCCTCGTAGACATCGACCTCCCAGGTGAAGCCCTTGTGCGGCACGCGATAGCGGCGCTTCTCGATCACGACGCCGACGGCCTGGGTCAGCAATTCGCGGGCGTCTTCCATCGGCAGGTCATATTCGTACTCGTTGCGCACAAGCGACGACTTGCCGATCTTGACGGTAAGGCGCGCCCATTTGTTGCCGTGGATCCGAACGCGCACCGAGCGGTCTTCCATGGTCGCGACATAGGCCTGACGAAGCTTGATGCCCTTGTCCGCCTGCTGTCGCCAGCCGTCGGACGCAACCAGGAACTTGCGCTCTATCTCCTTCGCCATGGATATCCCGCCATTCGAGAGGTCGACCATTACGAAACTATCCGATTGTAGCGGAGGCTCAAGCCATCTCTTTGTGCTACCTCATATTTTATCGTCTGCTTGCAGAGGTCGCGGGACTGTGCGCGCCTTTCGGTCTCGACATTGCCCGGCAGGAAGAGTATGCGGGGTGCAGATTCAATCGTTTTAAAAGGACGGCGGGCATGAGCGCGAAGACCGACAAGCTTCTTTCCATCCTCAAGCTGCAACCGGTTGTGCCGGTGCTGGTGATCGACGATGCGGCAACCGCGGTTCCGCTCGCCCGGGCGCTCGTCGCCGGCGGCCTGAAGGCGATCGAGATCACGCTGCGCACGCCGGCGGCGCTCGAGGCGATCCGCGCCGTCGCGAACGAGGTCGAAGGGGCGGTTGCCGGTGCCGGAACGATCCTTAACGCCGCCCAGTTCGAAGAGTCCGTCAAGGCCGGTTCCGAATTCATCGTCAGCCCCGGCACGACGCAGGAGCTGATCGATGTCGCCAACGACCACGAAGTCCCGCTGCTGCCGGGGGCGGCGACGGCAAGCGAGGTCATGGGGCTGCGCGAGGAAGGTTATGATGTGATGAAATTCTTCCCGGCCGAGCAGGCCGGCGGCGCGGCCTATCTGAAGTCGCTTTCCTCACCGCTAGCAGGCACCTTTTTCTGCCCGACCGGCGGCATTTCGCTTGCCAATGCGCGCGACTATCTTTCGCTGCCGAACGTCGTCTGCGTCGGTGGATCCTGGGTGGCGCCGAAGGACCTGGTCGCCAAGGGCGACTGGGCCGGCATCACCAGGCTCGCCGCCGAAGCCTTTGCGCTCAAGGGCTGAGCGGACGCAACACAGGGTGATCCAAGAAGCCGGACTCTCGTCCGGCTTTTTCATGTTCGGTTCGTGTTTGTATTTTCACCTGCCGGTTCCTATGTCTCACTCCGACAACGACGACGCAGAGAGGCTGCCGCTTCCGCGCGTCAAACCTAAGGAGCGAGGGCCGATGTTCGACGCGAAGAAATTGCTGGATCAGTTCTTGGGTTCCCAGGTGCCCGGCGCCGGCGGCACGGTTCGCGGCCGCGCCGATCAGGTGACCCAACTCGCCAAGGACAATCCGCTGGCGACCGGCGCGATCGCGGCCGTGCTGCTCGGCACGAAGTCAGGACGCAATCTGGCCGGCAATGCGGCTGTTCTCGGCGGTCTGGCGGCGATCGCCGGCCTTGGCTACCAGGCCTACAAGAACTATCAGGCCGGGCAGGCGCCGCAGCCAGCGTCGCGTGCACCCGCCCAACTGCCGCCGCCCCCTGCTGATTCCGGTTTCGCGGCGCCGCAAGCGCTCAGCAATGACTTCGCGCTGGTGCTCGTTCGCGCCATGATCGCCGCGGCCCGGGCGGACGGCCATATCGACGAGACCGAGCGTCGCCGGATCATCGACAAGCTCGCCGTTTCGGGTCTCTCCCCGGATGCTGCGGCTTTTCTCGAAACGGAACTCGCCAATCCCATTGATCTCGACGCCATCGTCGCCGCCGGCAAGACGGAAGAGGAACGGGTCGAGATCTATACGGCCTCGCGCCTGGCGATCGAGCCGGATGGCCGGGCCGAGCGCGGCTATCTCGATCTTCTCGCCGGCCGGCTCGGGCTTGCCGACGCACTCGTCGACCACATCGAGGCGACGGTTTCGGCGGCAAAGGTGTCGGTCTGACGCTGACACGATCGCTTCCGTCGATCGGACGCATCACGAGTTTGAATTTGTCACCGTTCGGCATCCATCCTATTGCGAGGACAATAGGATGGAGGGGAGTGATCGATGCGGGATCTTGCCAATTGGAAGGGATGTCCGGCGCCGCAGCCGGTGTTGATCGAGGGCCGATACGTGCGGCTGGAGCCCTATGACCGGGCAGTGCACCTCGAGCCGCTCTGGCACGATGCCTTCGGCGGCCTGGCGATCAACCCGCTGCTCAAATACTTCACCCAGGACGATTTTTCGGGGATCGAGGCCTTCGATGCCTGGCTCTCGGCCGTTCAGGCGAAATCCGGCTGGATCACCGAGGTGTTTCGCGACAGGGCGACCGGTAATGTCGTCGGCATGGCGAACTATATGCGGGCAGATCCCGCCAATGGCGTCGTCGAGGTCGGCGGCGTGGCGCACGGGCCGGCCATGGCGCGTTCGCCGCTTTCGACGGAAGCGCACTACCTGATGGCAAGGCACGTCTTCGAGGATCTCGGCTATCGTCGTTACGAGTGGAAATGCCACAGCGAGAACCAGCCGAGCCGCACCACTGCGCTCCGGCTCGGTTTCACCTTCGAAGGCATTTTCCGCCAGCACATGATTTCCAAGCACGGCAATCGGGACACGGCCTGGTTCTCGATGATCGACGGCGAATGGCCGCTCCTCAAGGCCGCTTTCGAGGGCTGGCTGTCGCCCGACAATTTCGATAGCGAAGGACACCAGAAGCGACGGCTTGAAGATATCCGTGCGGAGCTGGCGACAAAGGAGCAAGCGTGAGCATGCCCGGGAGGAAGGAAAAGTCGCCGGCAATCGCGGCCGCGATCATCCTGGCGGTCGTCGGCATCGGCTTCTTCGTGCTGCCATCGATCATGATGCGGCTCGGCGACATTTCCCCCTGGCTCGCCGCCGGTGTCGGGGCGCTTTTCGTTCTCGGCTTCTTCCTGATCTTCTGGCTCCGCGCCCGCCATCAGCGCCGGCGGGGGCTTTGATCGGGGTGGATTCGTAGAAGTTGGCGATTTGGGTGCTGTCGAGGTTCGTCCCTCACCCTAACCCTCTCCCCGCAAGCGGGGCGAGGGGACTGGAGGACGCGGCTTGACCCTTCTCCCCGTCAAAACGGGGAGAAGGTTGCGGCAGCGGGATGAGGGGCTGTAGCGGGCGGTGAGTTTCTTAAAATTCGCTCACCCCTGCAGCGCGGCACCCAGCAGCACCAACCCCAAGACCAACACCAGAAGCGCACCGGCGATCTCGATGCCGTGCGAGATGCGGGCCGCAGCCGATTGGCTGGACGCGTAGCGCAGCGCGAAACCCTTGGCGGTGACGGCCAGGGTGGCGAGGATCGACACGGTGATGGCGGTGCCGATCGACATCGCGAAGACCGACAGCACGCCGCCGAGATAGAGCCCGTTCAGGAGCGCGAAGGAAAGCACGATCAGGGCACCGGAGCAGGGGCGCAGGCCGACCGCGACGATCGCCGACCAGGCTTCGCTCAGCGCAAAGCGATCGCCCTTCAGCATTTGCGGGTCGGGTGCATGGGCGTGGCCGCAGGTGGCGCAGACCTCGCCCGGACCATGCGCGTGGCCGTGTTCATGGCGGTGATGCGGGTGATCATGGTCATGTCGGCCATGGTCGTGGTGGACATGGTCATGATGGACGTGCCCGCCGGCAAGGGCGAGCGCCGGCCGGGCCATTGACCTCAGCTTGCGGAAGACCAGCCAGGCGCCGAAGGCGGCGATCAGCGCATAGCTTGCGACCTCGAGCCAATGGGTGGCGCGCGTCATGTTGATGGAGGAGCCGCGCAACACGAGATAGACGGCGCCGATCAACAGAATCGCGACGACGCCCTGCAGGATCGAGGAGAGAAACGACAAGAGAACGCCGCGCTTCAGTTCCGTCTCGTTGGCGATCATGTAGGAGGAAATCACCGCCTTGCCGTGGCCGGGGCCGGCCGCGTGGAAGACGCCATAGGCGAAGGAGAGGCCGATCAGCGACCAGAGCTGCCAGGGGTTCTCGCGCATGCCCTTGAGCGCGCCGGTCAGCAGCCGGTAGAAGCTCTGCTGCTCCATGTTCACCCAGGCGAAAAATCCGCCGAAGACGCCGTTGGTCGGGATCGAAGGTTCAGCGGAGCCGATGCCGAGCGGCGATTGCGCCACGGCGAGCGTCGCCGAAAGAGCCGTCAACAGAAGGGCGGCGCCGAGCGGACCGCCGATCCTGCGCAGGTTCAGCATGTGACCTCGATCCTCGTTGCGAAGAGCTTCGACATGTCGGTGCCGGTCGGATCGTTCCAGAAGGCGTCGGTCAGCGTGTCCTTGTTCTCGGCCAGCACCTCGTCCGGATCCGGCCGCACCACCTGGTGCTGGCAGGCCTCGATCTTCTCGCCGACGACTGTGAGGTCGTCATCGGTCGGGAAGTCCATCGCCGTGTACATGGTCGGATCATAGACACCGAAGGAGAGCTTGCCCTTGAGCGGCATCGCCTCGGCCGGCTTGACCGCGAACATCATCATCAGTTGATTGTCCTTGTAGTCGACCGTGATGCTGTCGGGCTTTGTGACCTTTATCGATTTTCCGTTGGCGAAGATCGTCGTGTAATAGTTGTACTCGGAAAGCGACTCCAGCACGGTCTGGCCGACTTCCTTCAGCTCGTCCGGATCGAGCGTGGCGTTGGAGTTCTTGTCGAAGTCGAGCACGACGCTTGCCGAGAACAGCTCGTCGAACCGCCAGACGTTGCGCAGCTCACCAATCTCCCCCTTGTCGTCGGAGACGATCTCCAGCCGCGCCTCGGCGAAGATGTGCGGATGGGCGGCGGCGAGCCCCGGCATCAACAGCGTCGCAAGGCCGGCCAGGGCGAGGCGTTGTATGTTCATCGGAATTGGAAGTCCTTTCCGGTCGAAGGGGACCGTGCGAATCGCCACGGAATGTACCGTAAATGGGACGGAATTGGGACTTCGCCCGGCAAAGCACCGCACACGCCTTCATTGCGTCTTGCGGAACCAGCCGTGCAGGAAATCGACGAAAGTGCGCACCTTGGTCGGCAGATAGCGCCGGTGCGGATAGATCGCGTAGATGCCGCGGTCCCTGGGCAGGTAGTCGTCGAAGAGCGTCACGAGCTCGCCTGACTGAATCTTCGGCCGGGCGATGAAGTCCGGCACGGGCGCCACACCCATGCCGGTCACGGCGGCGCGGACGGAAGCCAGCGGGCTGTTGACCTCCATCGGTCCGCTCACCGGCACCGAAAAGGGCGATCCGTCCGGTTCGATGAACCGCCAGTTCGAATAGGAGCGGCCGTTCGTGTCGAGAATGCACGGAATTTTCGACAGCTCGCTCGGATGCGTCAGCGGACCGACTTTCTCGAGGAATCCCGGCGAAGCGCAGAGCAGCACCTGGAAGTCGTCGAGCTTGCGGGCGATCAGCGTCGAATCCTCGAGTCGGGTGATGCGGACAGCCACGTCGAAGCCTTCCTCGACCAGATCGACGAAACGGTCGTCGGAGACGATCTCCAGCGACAGTTCCGGATGCTGCCTGCCGAAGTCGATCAGCGACTGGCCGATCTCCGCATCGACGAAGGTCCGCGGCACGGTGATTCGGAGGCGGCCGCGCAGGTCGGAATTGTTGGCGCGGACGAGATCGGCAAGATTGTCGATCTCCTTCAGGATTTCGGAGGCGGAGCGGTAATAGGTATGACCCGCCTCGGTCAGCGAGAACTGCCGCGTCGTGCGGTTGAGGAGCAGCGCGCCGAGCTCGTCTTCGAGTTCGCGGACATATTTCGAAAGCAGCGCCTTGGATTTGCCGACACGCCGGGCGGCGGCCGAGAAACCCTCCGCGTCCACGACGTCGATGAAGGCGCGGATGCGGGTCAAGGTGTCCATGATTCGTCCTTCTCTTTTCGCCGCGCCGGGGCCGGAAAAATCGGCCTGGGAAAGCCTCTTTCGGGCGTCTCTGCCACCACCAAGGACCCTGCCGCGATCGTTCATCGAATGTGAACACTCACGTCGCGCGCCGGTCCAGAAAAAATTAGGGGCGAATTGGAAAAAACCCTTGATTAAGACAGTGATTTTTCTTACCTACGCCCTTGCCCAAAGTCGCACGTGCCTGTGGGTGTCCGCCGACCCTCGATTAGGTGAGGATCTCGGTAAGGTACCTGGAACTAACCCCTCCAGTCGCTATTCCGGCCAACCGGGAAATGCGAGGACATCTTGAAGCAACGACGGTGCGGGCCTTTCTGGTGTCTGCCGGCTCTCCAACAGCCGGGGTTACTGAAGAGGCACACCTTCATTGCCGGAAGTGCGGTTGGGTTATTCCCTCCAATCCATGGCAGACAAAGCCGAGTCTTAGCCTTCGCGGGCTTCGATTCACCGTTACGCGCATCGAGCGCATGCATGGTTCCGGGGTCTCCACCGGCTGGTTCCAGTGCAAGCGCGCGTATGCCCTTTGTCCTCCACAGTTGTGGAGTCTAATGGATCGGGGAATACAGCCATGACCACCGCACGCATCATCGACTTCCTCAACACCCGACGACCCGAAGGCCCCTGCCTCGTTGTCGACCTCGACATCGTGCGCGACAATTTCAAGGCTTTCCGTCATGCGCTGCCCGATAGCGCCATCTACTACGCCGTGAAGGCCAACCCGGCGCCGGAAATCCTGCGCCTGCTCGCCGGTCTCGGCTCCAATTTCGATTGCGCGTCCGTCGCCGAAATCGAAATGGCGCTCGAAGCCGGTGCGACCCCGAGCCGCATTTCTTATGGCAACACCATCAAGAAGGAGCGCGACATTGCCCGCGCCCACGCGCTCGGCATCAACCTCTTCGCGGTCGACAGCCATGAAGAGGTCGAAAAGGTCGCGCGTGCCGCTCCGGGTGCCCGTGTGTTCTGCCGCGTGCTGACGGACGGCGAAGGCGCCGAGTGGCCGCTGTCGCGCAAGTTCGGCTGCGTGCCGCAGATGGCCGTCGACGTGCTCGTCTACGCCCATCAGCTCGGCCTCGTCTCCTACGGCGTGTCGTTCCATGTCGGCTCGCAGATGACGAAGCTCGACGCCTGGGATGCGGCGCTCGCCGACGCCAAGCGGGTCTTCGGGCAGCTTGACAAGCAGGGCATCGAGCTCAAGATGGTCAATATGGGCGGCGGTTTCCCGACGAAGTACCTCCGGGACGTTCCGTCGGCCGAAGCCTATGGCCAGGCGATCTTCGGTGCGCTGAAGAAGCACTTCGGCAACAACATTCCGGAGACGATCATCGAGCCGGGCCGCGGCATGGTCGGCAATGCTGGCGTGATCAAGGCGGAGGTCGTTCTCGTCTCGAAGAAGTCGGACAACGACAGCCACCGCTGGGTCTTCCTCGACATCGGCAAGTTCGGCGGTCTCGCCGAGACGATGGACGAGGCGATCCGCTACCCGATCCGCACGGCGCGCGATGCCGACGAAATGGAGCCCTGCGTGCTCGCCGGTCCGACCTGCGATTCGGCCGACGTGCTCTACGAGAAGAACATGTACCCCCTGCCGATCTCGCTGACGATCGGCGACGAGGTGCTGATCGAGGGCACCGGCGCCTACACGACCACCTACTCGGCCGTCGCCTTCAATGGCTTCGAGCCGCTGAAGGCCTATGTGATCTGATCCTGCTCGCTCCCGTCACAGACGGGAGCGGCGACTTCACAATCATCTTTGGTCCGCCTGAAGCGGTTTTGATGACGGGAGGCCCCGATGGCCGCTGTTGTTGACACCCTGCGCGCGTTCTTCGCGCCGTCCACCTTTGTTATAGACGCCGAGAATCCGGGCGATGTCGTCGCGCGGGAAAACCTGCTCGACCGGGCCATGGGCTCCGGCCGCCGCAAGAAGTCGTCGGAAAAGCTGCGCCGCGGCCGCGTGCCGGCCGAGGGCCTTGCCCTTGTGGCGCGCGACGTCGACGGACACGCCATCGGCACCGTGCGCCTCTGGGATATCGAGGCCGGTGTCACCCGCGAAGGGCAGGCCGTCCCGGCGCTGCTCCTCGGGCCGCTGGCCGTCGACCCGGCGCATGAGGGCAAGGGGATCGGCGGCATGCTGATGCGTGCGGCAATCGAGGAAGCGGCGAACCGCGGCCACGGCGCCATCCTGCTTGTCGGCGATGCCGCCTATTACGAGCGTTTCGGCTTCTTCGCCGCGCGCACCCAGCATCTCGTCATGCCCGGCCCCTTCGAGCGCAACCGCTTCCTGGCGCTCGAACTGAAAGAGGGCTGGCTCGAGGGGGCGGCCGGAATGCTGGTCGCCAGCGGCCGGAAGCTCGCCCTGCCGCCGGTCAAGCGCGCCGCCTGACATTTCTTACGCCTCTCACCCTGCGGAGGCGACAGGAACAGCGCTCCCGTCGCGAGGCGGGAGCGCTGTCATTCTCGGACCGTACTCACGAGTTGAAGGCAGCTCGTTCGTGGAGCCCTCAAGAGGTTGCCCTGCGATAGAAGGCCAGCGATCCGGCAAGCGCCAGCAGCGCACCGCCGCACACCCGGTCGAGCCAGATCGCGCCGGACCGCTTCAGAAACCGCACCGCTTGCGAGCCAAGCAGCGCATAGCCGAACATTACCAGGAAATCGATCGATGCGAAGACGAGGGCGAGCACGGCGTATTGTTGCGCTTGTGGCAGGGCGGGGTCGATGAACTGCGGCAGGAAGGCGGAAAAGAACAGGTAACCCTTGGGATTGGTGACGGCGACGAGAAAACTCTTCAGGAAGACGGCGCGCGGCGTGCCGGGACCGACGGCCTGCACGTCCTGCGATGCGATGTCGAGCGTGCCGCGGGAGCGCAGCAACTGGACGCCCAGAACGGCGAGATAGGCGGCGCCCAGCCATTTGACCACCGTGAACCAGAACTCCGACGCTGCAAGCAGCGCGCCGAGGCCGAGCGCCACCGCTCCGATCAGCACGAAATCCGAGAGCACCGCACCGATCATTCCGTAGCCAGCGCGGCGAACGCCAAAGCGCGACCCGTTGGTCAGCGCCAAGAGCACGGTCGGACCCGGCGTTGCAATGCCAATGAAGGCGACGGCGGCAAATGCAAGGATGGTCATCTCGTTCATGGGAATCTCCTCTCGCGTCATACAGTCGTTCCATATCTGCGAACCCGCTGCAACGAGGAATTGCGCGGATTCGGAAGGGCGTGCATTTGACAGCGTACACCGCTTCGCCTATGGAGGCGGCGGGCGAGGGCCCCCGCCGTCCGCAAGCGTTGAAGCTTTGGTGAAGTCCCTCTTTTCGACTCGGTCACGCCTCGAAGGCATGCGAACCGATGGCAATGCGGTCACCCATCCGAAAAAGCGCATGCCACCGCAGGAGACCCTGTCATGACGCATGAATTACGCACGCTTCCAGCGTTGGACACGCTGAAGGACCAGGCCAAGCGCCTACGCGCCCGGCTTTGCGCCGAAGGCGGGCAGATCGGACATTCGAAATCCCTCGAACTGATCGCCGCGCAATACGGCTATCGAGATTGGAACACGCTGCACGCCGCCGCTGGCAATCGGCCGCCGTTCAATCCATGGATGCTTGGTGCGCGGGTGAAAGGTCATTATCTCGGCCAAGCCTTCGCGGGCGAAATCCTCTCAGCCCAGGCCCTGACCGCGAAGCCGGGTCACTACCGGCTGACGTTTAAATTCGACGCGCCGGTCGATGTCGTCACCTTCGAAAGCTTCTCGGCCTTCCGCCAGCGGGTGACGGCAATCGTCGACGAAAACGGCCGCACGGTCGAAAGGACGTCGAACGGGCGGCCGCATCTGGAACTCGAGTGGTGAGGACGGCAGGGGATTGCCCCTCATCCGGCTGCCGCCACCTTCTCCCCGCCAGGCGAGGGATATGCCGCGCCGCCCAAGTTCCCTCTCCCCGCGTGCGGGGAGAGGGCTAGTCTTCGGGTTAAACCCGAGGAGAGGGGCCATTGTATCTGCAGCCTACCCCGCTAGATCCACTACGCCGCAATCGCCGGCGGCGGAGCCGAAGGCAAGCTGGCGGCCAGTCCTGTTCCAGGCCATCGCGGTGATCGCGCCCTTGCCGGGGCGGCGCAGCAGCACTTCCTTGCTGTCGGCGAGGCGGGCGGCGAGGATCATGCCGTCCTCGTAGCCGATCGCGACGATCTCCTCGGCCGGATGGCAGGCGACCGTCGTCACCATCGTGTTGCCGCGGGTGCCGAGTTCGAGCGGCGCCTTGCCCATCGGCCCGTCCTTGCCCTGGAATGGCCAGACGATTGCTGCCGGGGCGCCCGCGGAGGCGAGCCATTTGCCCTTGGCGGACCAGGAGAGCGACTTCACCTTGGCCGGGTAGCCGGTCATGCGCATGTGCCGCGCCTCGGCCCCTGGCTTCGCATCGAGTTTCCAGCCATGCAGCGCATTTTCCTGCATCGTGGTGACGACGAAACGGCCGTCAGGCGAAAAGGTAACGCCAGTATGGGCACCCTTCCACTCAAGGTCGAGCGGCTGGCCGGCCATTCCCACCCAATGCAGCGACACGCCATTGTAGCGCGCCACCGCGATCCGCAGGCCCTTGGGGGCGAAGGCAATGCCCTCGACGGTGCGCTCTTCGGGGAATTCCTTGGTGGTGCCGTCGTCAAGGCGGACGTAGCTCGTCTTGCCGAAGGCATAGGCGACCGCCCGTTGCGGGCCGGCGGCGACCTGGGAAATCCATTTGCGCGGCGTCTCGGCGACAAGGCTCGCCGTTCCGTCGGCCGAAACACGCATCACCTTGCCATCCTCGCCGCCGGTCAACAGCGTGTCGGTTGCCTCGTCATAGGCAAGCGACAGCAGGCCGTCGTGCAGCTCGGTCGTCTTGTGGCCGTGATCGAGGCGGTGAATGGTGCCGGCGGCTCCGGCGAAAAAGGGAACATCCTTCAAAAAGGCCACGCCGACGACGTGGCCTTCGAGATCGAGCGGAGCGACGGTCGGCATCAGTTGGTCAGGCTCTCTTGGTTACCACTAGAGCGCCGCGCGTTCATTTGAACGCGCAAAGGACGCTCTAGTATTTTGAATCTAGAGCATCTTTTCTGCTTTCAGTGATTCCACTTGAAAGCAGGATGCTCTACCGGGATCATGCCTGGACTTCACAGGCCTTGAAGGTGCGCTCGAGCTTCTCGCGGTCGAGATCGCGGCCGATGAAGACGAGGCGGGTCTCGCGCTTCTCGCCGTCCTTCCACGGCCGCTGATGGTCGCCCTCGATGATCATGTGAACGCCTTGCACCACATAGCGCTCCGCGTCGCCGGCAAAGGCGATGATCCCCTTGAGGCGCAGGATGTTCGGTCCGTCCGTCTGGGTGATCTTCTGGATCCAGGGGAAGAAGCGGTCCGGATTCATCTCGCCGCCGCGCAGCGAAATCGACTGCACCGTCACGTCGTGGATCGGCGACGGGGCATGATCGTGGTGGTGGTGATGATGGTGGTCATGATCATGATGGTGGTCGTGATCGTGATGATTATGGTCGTGGTCGCAATCCGGACCACAGACGTGATCGTCGTGCTCGTCCTGGTCGAGGAAGTGCGGATCGTTTTCCAGCGCCTTTTCGAGATTGAAGGCGCCCTGGTCGAGGACCTTGCCGAGATCGATATCGGAGCGCTGCGTCCGGTAGATGCGGGCGGACGGATTGATGACGCGGACCGTCGCTTCGATGCGCTCGAGTTCTTCCGGGGTGACGAGATCGGTCTTGTTGAGCAGCACCACATCGGCAAAGGCGATCTGGTCTTCCGCCTCGCGGCTGTCCTTCAGCCTGAGCGGCAGGTGCTTGGCGTCGACGAGCGCAACGACGGCGTCGAGCTCGGTCTTGGCGCGCACGTCGTCATCCATGAAGAAGGTCTGGGCGACGGGCACCGGATCGGCAAGGCCGGTCGTCTCGACGATGATCGCGTCGAAACGGCCGGGGCGGCGCATCAGCCCTTCGACGACACGGATCAGGTCGCCGCGCACGGTGCAGCAGACGCAGCCGTTGTTCATCTCGTAGATTTCTTCGTCGGATTCGACGATCAGGTCGTTGTCGATGCCGATTTCGCCGAATTCGTTGACGATGACAGCATATTTGCGGCCGTGATTTTCGCTGAGGATGCGGTTGAGGAGCGTCGTCTTGCCGGCGCCGAGATAGCCCGTGAGCACGGTGACGGGGATCGGCTTCTGCGTGGTCGTTTCGGTCATGGGAGCCTCGAGGATTGGCGATGCGCCGCGGGCATCTTGCGTTGGGGTCTCATATAGGAGATGACGCAGCGATGCGCAAATGCGCGGCGTGCCTTTTCGCCGCCGTCGATCGCTCACCCGAACTCGCCGACGTCGAAGGCCTGCACGTCCTGAAGCAGTTCGATGATGCCGCCCGCCGCATGGCCGAGAAGCGCTTCGCCGCGCTCCGCCGTCGCGGCGGCGGCATTGCCGACCGCGCCGTCCGGGTTGAGGTCCGACATTTTCCAGCCGAAGGCATGCGGGCCATAGGCACGCAGATGCTCGAACCGCCGCTGGAACTCGCTCTGGCGGGAGGGGAACTGGCGGGCCTTTGCCATGTCCACCTTGTCCGGGTGGAGCGCCAGCATCACCGACGCTTCGATGTCGCCGCCATGAATGTCGATCGCCTTGTCCTCCGCGCTGATCCAGCCCCCCGGCTGGCCGAAACGGGTCCAGCTCGTCGCGACTGCCAACATGCCGAAGCGCATCCGCGCTTCCGTCGCGACGATGGTCATCAGGGCGGAATTGCCGCCATGCGCGTTCAGCATCACGAATTTGCGGATTCCGAGCCGGCTAAGGTTTTCGGCGATGCCGAGCCAGCGCGCGATCGCTTCGTCATAGGCAAGCGTCCGGGTCCCGGCAACGTCCATATGTTCGATCGAATAGCCGATGGGCTCGGCCGGCAGGAAGGTCGCCGGCAGGTCATGCGGCAGCCTCGCAATGACGCGATCGACGATGCCTTCGGCGATCAGCCGATCGGTTTCGAATGGCAGATGCGGCCCGTGCTGCTCATGCGCGCCGAGCGGCAGGACGGCGATCCAATCCCGGCGCTCGGCGGGAGCGAGGTCGGCGGGATTGAGGCCCCAGCGGGGCTTGGGCAGCGACATTTCTGTTCGGTCCTCCGCATCGATTGTCGTAAAATCGTTATTTGAGTCATACAGTTCGTAATCTCAAGCTGTATTGCTATAAAGGCAGTGTAGGGGATTCGGCCGGAGGTCCAATGGGCAAGAAGAGCAAAGCCGAAAAGAAGGGCAAGAACGGCAAGAGGAGGGATGAGATCGTTGCCGAAGCGCACGATCATGACCTGGCGTCGATTCTCGTCCAGGCCGCCCGCTCGATGCGCACCGTGCTTTCCCGCAACCTCGTTGAAAGCGGCCTTTACGCGGGCCAGGACGGCGTCATGCTCGCCCTTGCCGAAACCGACGGGCTGACCGCCGGGGCACTCGCCGCCAGGCTCGGCGTCAAGGCGCCGACGATGACGCGCACGATCGGCCGCATGGAGGCCCAGGGCTTCCTGGAGCGCCGGCCGGACGAGGGGGACGCGCGGCTGACCAAGGTCTTTCTGACGGCTCCGGGCCGTGACCGCCTGCAGACCATCGCCGAGGCCGGCCAGCATTCCGAAAGGCTCGCCACGCGCGGTCTCACCGACAAACAGGTGCGCACGCTTCTGAAACTCCTGCGGGTGGTCGACAACAACCTTCAGGCGGCACGCGCGGCCAACTAACGTCCGGGTTTAGCGCACTTCCCGATTGCAGCGGTGATTTAAACAGTTTAAAGAGGGTTTAAAACGGGCCGGGACAATCGACGGGCAACGGGGGGCATGGTGGCGCAGAAGGTCAAGCTTTCGACAATTGCGGAAACACTCGGCCTTTCGACGGCGACCGTATCCCTGGCATTGCGAGACAGCCCGCTGGTGGCGATTGCCACCCGTGAGAAGATCAAGGAGCAGGCGCGCGCCCTCGGCTATATCTACAACCGCCGCGCCGCAAGCCTCAGGACATCGCGCTCCGGCATCATCGGCGTCGTCGTGCACGACATCATGAACCCCTTCTACGGCGAGATTCTCAAGGCGATCGAGGCGGAACTCGACCGCGACAAGCAGACCTTCATCCTTTCCAACCACTACGATTCCGTCGAGAAACAGCGCGATTTCATCGAGACGCTGCTGCAGCTCGGCGGCGACGGCGTCATCATGTCGCCGGCAATCGGCACGCCGCCGGAGGACATCCAGCTTGCCGAGGACAACGGTATGCCGGCGATCCTGATCGCCCGGTCGATCGAGGGTCTCGACGTGCCGATCTTTCGCGGCGACGATGCTTACGGCATCGCCCTCGCCACCAACCATCTGATCGGCCTCGGCCACCGCTGCATCGCCATGGTCGGCGGCACCGACCAGACCTCGACGGGACGCGACCGCTATCAGGGCTATGTCAACGCGTTGCGCAAGGCCAATATCGAGGTCGATCCGGATCTGCGCATCCCCGGCCCCCGTTCCAAGCAGGGCGGCTTCGAGGCGGCCGTGCATCTCCTGTCTCTGCCGCAGAAGCCGACGGCGGTGGTCTGCTGGAACGACCTGGTGGCGATCGGCATGATGAACGGCATCGCCCGCGCCGGGCTTGTGCCGGGCGTCGATATTTCGGTCACCGGTTACGACGATCTCGAGGAGGCCTCGATCGCGACGCCGGCGCTGACGACCGTCTGGAACGGTCAGGCGGAGGTCGGCCGCAGCGCGGCGCGGGCCCTGCTCGACAAGCTTTCCGGCAGCCACGAGCCGGACGGCATCCACCTGATCAAGCCGGAAATGCGCATCCGCCAGTCGACCGGCCCTCTCCGCGTAACGGCTTGATCCTTTCCTCCGAGTCAGGACAGGATGTGGGGCATCCGTATTATCGTCACGCATTGAAAGGAAGCCTCGATGAGCCGTCCTAGAATCCTCGTGCCCGGCAAGATCAACCCGCGCATCCTCGAACGATTGCCTGAGATGTTCGACACCGTACGGATCGAGCGTGCCGATGCTTCGCTGGTGACGGCGGATATGGCGGATGTCGCCGGCATCGCCGTCTCGGGGCGTCTGCCGCCCGAACTGATGGATGCCTTCCCTCGGCTCGAGATCGTCGGCAATTTCGGCGTCGGCTATGACGGCGTCGACGTCGCCCGCGCGGCGGCGCGCGGCGTCGTCGTCACCAACACGCCGGATGTGCTGACCGAGGAAGTTGCCGATACGGCGATCGGCCTGCTCCTCAACACCGTGCGCCAGCTGCCGCAAGCGGAGCAATGGTTGCGGCAGGGCCGATGGGTTCGCGACGGCGCCTTTCCGCTGTCACCGCTTTCGCTCAGGAACCGGAAGGTCGGGCTTTTTGGCCTTGGCAGGATCGGTCTGGCGATCGCCCGCAGGCTGGAGGCGTTCAGCGTGCCGATCGCCTA